>NZ_CP019334.1:0-5000 GCF_002163675.1 Polaribacter sp. SA4-12
GGAGAAAAGTTAGAGGTTTAAAAGATCTAGATTAAAAATTGTGGAATTTCATCTTTATCCAAAATATTAGTCAGCCTAAAAAGTAAGAATTCTACATTTCTCACCACTTTAAACTGAGATCTAAAAACTTTAATTTTTGCATTGAAGGATTTGGTAGAAGTATTTGTACTTTTGTAATAAAAATAGTTTAGAATATTTTATAATGTATTGATATTGTTCTAAATATAGTATTAAAATTTTTAAATGCAGATTGCCTTACTTTTTTATATTATTTCGCAATTCTTATTAGTACAGAAGCTTTGTCTTTAGTCTTATTAAATATCCAAGAAAGGTTTTGATATAATTTTTAGGCTTTTTTTAAGTCAGTATATTTTCAAATAATACATTGACTCTTTGTGTTGATTTTTAATCCATTTACTACTAGGTCTATATTAAATATTTACTTTTGGCTGATAATCTTTTTAATGTTTCACCATTAGAAAAATAATTACGGAGTATATTTTATGCTTCTCTTTCGAAAGTTTCTATCTTATCAATTTCTACATTCATTACCACTCAGCGATGCTTTATTCTTGTTTCTTGTAATATGTCTAAAGTTATTTTTTAAACATTGGAATGGTTTATTATTAAAACTGTATTTGGTATAATTTTTAACGATAAGCCTTATGGTTTCCAACCATATCTAGTGTTACCTCCTTTACTTTTTTTCTATGTTTCAATGAAATTATATGAAGTGTTTTTATAAATGTTTCTGTTTTAACTCCTTTAATCATAGCTATTATTGCACCTTTCTTTCCTTAGTTTTTTTATTGGTGATTATTGTATATAAATCTCCATTAGATAAGGCAGTCTCATCAATTGAAATATATGTTCAAATATTATAGCTAACTAATAACCATTTTTTATCATGTGGCTTTTGATTCCAAGATTTAAAATCAATTTAGTAATCTATGTATTTCCTTTGCGTACTTCTAGGGTTTACGCCATAAAAATCAGTAAAAAGACAGGTGATTGAAGCGTTATTATTAACGGAGTTCTTTTAAAAAATACAGCTAACTTATTAGCTATTCTAGTGCCTTTTGATACTAAATCCTCGTTCCTAGTAACTATTTTTTCGGTTGCTTTGTTCAATAATTTTCTCCTTGTTGTATATAGATACACGTTATTACTTCGAATAGAAAATCTTGAACAGTTACCTCTGGAAAGAAATCTTTAGAATTGAGTTTTATGTTTTTAAATTCATCAGGAGCAAGGTCTATTTATGTGAAATAAATGTAAATTTCCTCCTCTTTAATCTCGTGTTTATTTAAACTAAATAAGTAACAATTACTTATTGAAGCAATAATTTGCTGACGCTTAATAAAGTATCAGAAGACATAAATCTTTTAAGTGTGAAGTTCCTCTATTTTTAATTATTTCACAACTTTTTGTATTGATCCCTTTTGTTCATGAAAAAGGTCGGGCTTTGCACTATATCTTTTTAAGTTGAATTGCTTTCCGCATCATTTTTCATTGATAAAATCATTTTTCATGCTAAAGAGTTTATCAATTTCAAATAAAAAGGATGCCGTTTCAATCCCTAACACGGTTTATTTGCGAATTAAATTCTAATTTTAAAGTTGCTACTTATTATATAAGAGTTAATTTTTAAAGTTTTATTTCCATTTTACATATAAAATTGAGGACTCTAAGCTATGTTGTCTATGTTTCTATGTGTTCAAAAAGCATTTTTAAAGAGCTAATTTAGCTTAGATCCTCAAATAGTATAAAAAGAACAAAAACCTCACAAAATATTTCACACTGTAAAGCACTAAAAACAATGCGTTTATGAAGTGCTGTAAAACTAATTTAAAAAAAGTTTAAAAAAATAGTTGTGATATTAAAAAGTGGTTGTATGTTTGCAGCCGCTAAGGGAAATATGCTCTTTTAGTTTCGTTCATTGAGAGGTTGTATTGGTTGGTTAAATGGGGAGATTTGTTTAGATGGAGTTATTAAAATTTCAATAAAAATAAATTTCATTTTTATTTGGTTACTGATTAAAAAGAGTTGTATGTTTGCAGTCCGAAATTTTCGGCAAAAAGTTCAGTTTTTTTAGGGGTAAGTAAAAATAAAAAAAATCATTTTTTTTATTGTCAGATTAGAAATAGTTTGTATGTTTGCAGCCGCTAAGAAATACAGCAAAAAAAGTTCAGAGAGGTTTTGGAATGATAATTAAAAAAGTCAGTTAGTTCGAGTCTAACATTTCTACAAAGTTGAGTTAAAGGTAAAGATTGAGTTTTATAACTTGTCGGTGCCGACTCG
The DNA here is from genome assembly GCF_002163675.1 of Polaribacter sp. SA4-12. NCBI lineage: Bacteria > Pseudomonadati > Bacteroidota > Flavobacteriia > Flavobacteriales > Flavobacteriaceae > Polaribacter > Polaribacter sp. SA4-12. Next base: position 2,302 of record NZ_CP019334.1, read on the forward strand.
GCACAGTTCATTGAAAATATTGAAATTGACAGCGTAAACAAAGAGTAGAATAACCATAACAATTAATTTTGTTAAAATTCTTTTGAAACTTATTCATTAAATATTATTTAAAATATACAATGAAGAGTTTGATCCTGGCTCAGGATGAACGCTAGCGGCAGGCTTAACACATGCAAGTCGAGGGGTAACATTGTAGCTTGCTACAGATGACGACCGGCGCACGGGTGCGTAACGCGTATAGAACCTACCTTTTACTGGAGAATAGCCTTTAGAAATGAAGATTAATGCTCCATAGTATTGCGACTCGGCATCGAGATGTAATTAAAGATTTATTGGTAAAAGATGGCTATGCGTCCTATTAGTTAGATGGTAAGGTAACGGCTTACCATGACATCGATAGGTAGGGGTCCTGAGAGGGAGATCCCCCACACTGGTACTGAGACACGGACCAGACTCCTACGGGAGGCAGCAGTGAGGAATATTGGGCAATGGAGGCAACTCTGACCCAGCCATGCCGCGTGCAGGAAGACGGCCCTATGGGTTGTAAACTGCTTTTATACAGGAAGAAACACTGGTATGTATACCAGCTTGACGGTACTGTAAGAATAAGGACCGGCTAACTCCGTGCCAGCAGCCGCGGTAATACGGAGGGTCCGAGCGTTATCCGGAATCATTGGGTTTAAAGGGTCCGCAGGCGGTCAATTAAGTCAGAGGTGAAATACCATAGCTCAACTATGGAACTGCCTTTGATACTGGTTGACTTGAGTCATATGGAAGTAGATAGAATGTGTAGTGTAGCGGTGAAATGCATAGATATTACACAGAATACCGATTGCGAAGGCAGTCTACTACGTATGTACTGACGCTGAGGGACGAAAGCGTGGGGAGCGAACAGGATTAGATACCCTGGTAGTCCACGCCGTAAACGATGGATACTAGTTGTTGGGCATTAGCTCAGTGACTAAGCGAAAGTGATAAGTATCCCACCTGGGGAGTACGGTCGCAAGACTGAAACTCAAAGGAATTGACGGGGGCCCGCACAAGCGGTGGAGCATGTGGTTTAATTCGATGATACGCGAGGAACCTTACCAGGGCTTAAATGTAGTCTGACAGCTTTAGAGATAGAGTTTTCTTCGGACAGATTACAAGGTGCTGCATGGTTGTCGTCAGCTCGTGCCGTGAGGTGTCAGGTTAAGTCCTATAACGAGCGCAACCCCTGTCGTTAGTTGCCAGCAAGTAAAGTTGGGGACTCTAACGAGACTGCCTACGCAAGTAGAGAGGAAGGTGGGGATGACGTCAAATCATCACGGCCCTTACGTCCTGGGCCACACACGTGCTACAATGGTATGGACAATGAGCAGCCATCTGGCAACAGAGAGCGAATCTATAAACCATATCACAGTTCGGATCGGAGTCTGCAACTCGACTCCGTGAAGCTGGAATCGCTAGTAATCGGATATCAGCCATGATCCGGTGAATACGTTCCCGGGCCTTGTACACACCGCCCGTCAAGCCATGGAAGCTGGGAGTGCCTGAAGTCGGTCACCGCAAGGAGCCGCCTAGGGTAAAACTGGTAACTAGGGCTAAGTCGTAACAAGGTAGCCGTACCGGAAGGTGCGGCTGGAACACCTCCTTTCTAGAGAAAGATGGTGAGTTACAAAAGGAAGTTTTACTCTTTGCTGTTAATTTTAAAAAAACAAAATATTAAGCTATTTAGTCTCGTAGCTCAGCTGGTTAGAGCGCTACACTGATAATGTAGAGGTCGGCAGTTCGAGTCTGCCCGGGACTACAATTTTAATATTTTAAGGAAATTCTGGAAGTAAGAGGATTCTACATTCATAATTTAGGATTTATTCTGAATTTCATAATGGGGGATTAGCTCAGCTGGCTAGAGCGCTTGCCTTGCACGCAAGAGGTCATCGGTTCGACTCCGATATTCTCCACAACGTCAATTTCAAAGTATTGACACAAGTTCATTGACATATTGGTAAAATGATATCGTAAGAATCAAATAGATAGAGAACAATTAGAATATTTATATTCTAATTAAATAATTTTTTTATAAAAATATAAAAGAGTTCATTATAGTATGGCAACATACTGTAGCAAAAAGTACAATAAGTTAAGTAAGGGCGTATGGCGGATGCCTAGGCTCTCAGAGACGACGAAGGACGTGATAAGCTGCGAAAAGCTACGGGGAGGGGCACATACCTTATAATCCGTAGATATCCGAATGGGGCAACCCGGCATGTTGAAGACATGTCACCTAGCAATAGGGGTAAACCCGGTGAACTGAAACATCTAAGTAACCGGAGGAAGAGAAAACAATAGTGATTCCGTTAGTAGTGGCGAGCGAACGCGGATTAGCCCAAACCAAAGTTGTTACGGCAATTTTGGGGTTGTAGGGCCACGATATTCGAAGATAAGTGAATTAGAACTGTTTGGAAAGACAGACCATAGAGGGTGATAGTCCCGTAAAAGTAAGCGAATTTTAGATAGTGGTACCCTGAGTAGTGCGGGACACGAGTAATCCTGTATGAATCCACCGGGACCATCCGGTAAGGCTAAATACTCCTGAGAGACCGATAGTGAACTAGTACCGTGAGGGAAAGGTGAAAAGAACCCTAAGTAAGGGAGTGAAAGAGATCCTGAAACCGTACGCCTACAAGCGGTCGGAGCAACTTCGAGTTGTGACGGCG
>NZ_CP019334.1:1910000-2022500 GCF_002163675.1 Polaribacter sp. SA4-12
TTAAAATATTAAAATTGTAGTCCCGGGCAGACTCGAACTGCCGACCTCTACATTATCAGTGTAGCGCTCTAACCAGCTGAGCTACGAGACTAAATAGCTTAATATTTTGTTTTTTTAAAATTAACAGCAAAGAGTAAAACTTCCTTTTGTAACTCACCATCTTTCTCTAGAAAGGAGGTGTTCCAGCCGCACCTTCCGGTACGGCTACCTTGTTACGACTTAGCCCTAGTTACCAGTTTTACCCTAGGCGGCTCCTTGCGGTGACCGACTTCAGGCACTCCCAGCTTCCATGGCTTGACGGGCGGTGTGTACAAGGCCCGGGAACGTATTCACCGGATCATGGCTGATATCCGATTACTAGCGATTCCAGCTTCACGGAGTCGAGTTGCAGACTCCGATCCGAACTGTGATATGGTTTATAGATTCGCTCTCTGTTGCCAGATGGCTGCTCATTGTCCATACCATTGTAGCACGTGTGTGGCCCAGGACGTAAGGGCCGTGATGATTTGACGTCATCCCCACCTTCCTCTCTACTTGCGTAGGCAGTCTCGTTAGAGTCCCCAACTTTACTTGCTGGCAACTAACGACAGGGGTTGCGCTCGTTATAGGACTTAACCTGACACCTCACGGCACGAGCTGACGACAACCATGCAGCACCTTGTAATCTGTCCGAAGAAAACTCTATCTCTAAAGCTGTCAGACTACATTTAAGCCCTGGTAAGGTTCCTCGCGTATCATCGAATTAAACCACATGCTCCACCGCTTGTGCGGGCCCCCGTCAATTCCTTTGAGTTTCAGTCTTGCGACCGTACTCCCCAGGTGGGATACTTATCACTTTCGCTTAGTCACTGAGCTAATGCCCAACAACTAGTATCCATCGTTTACGGCGTGGACTACCAGGGTATCTAATCCTGTTCGCTCCCCACGCTTTCGTCCCTCAGCGTCAGTACATACGTAGTAGACTGCCTTCGCAATCGGTATTCTGTGTAATATCTATGCATTTCACCGCTACACTACACATTCTATCTACTTCCATATGACTCAAGTCAACCAGTATCAAAGGCAGTTCCATAGTTGAGCTATGGTATTTCACCTCTGACTTAATTGACCGCCTGCGGACCCTTTAAACCCAATGATTCCGGATAACGCTCGGACCCTCCGTATTACCGCGGCTGCTGGCACGGAGTTAGCCGGTCCTTATTCTTACAGTACCGTCAAGCTGGTATACATACCAGTGTTTCTTCCTGTATAAAAGCAGTTTACAACCCATAGGGCCGTCTTCCTGCACGCGGCATGGCTGGGTCAGAGTTGCCTCCATTGCCCAATATTCCTCACTGCTGCCTCCCGTAGGAGTCTGGTCCGTGTCTCAGTACCAGTGTGGGGGATCTCCCTCTCAGGACCCCTACCTATCGATGTCATGGTAAGCCGTTACCTTACCATCTAACTAATAGGACGCATAGCCATCTTTTACCAATAAATCTTTAATTACATCTCGATGCCGAGTCGCAATACTATGGAGCATTAATCTTCATTTCTAAAGGCTATTCTCCAGTAAAAGGTAGGTTCTATACGCGTTACGCACCCGTGCGCCGGTCGTCATCTGTAGCAAGCTACAATGTTACCCCTCGACTTGCATGTGTTAAGCCTGCCGCTAGCGTTCATCCTGAGCCAGGATCAAACTCTTCATTGTATATTTTAAATAATATTTAATGAATAAGTTTCAAAAGAATTTTAACAAAATTAATTGTTATGGTTATTCTACTCTTTGTTTACGCTGTCAATTTCAATATTTTCAATGAACTGTGCCGAGTCGGCACCGACAAGTTATAAAACTCAATCTTTACCTTTAACTCAACTTTGTAGAAATGTTAGACTCGAACTAACTGACTTTTTTAATTATCATTCCAAAACCTCTCTGAACTTTTTTTGCTGTATTTCTTAGCGGCTGCAAACATACAAACTATTTCTAATCTGACAATAAAAAAAAATGATTTTTTTTATTTTTACTTACCCCTAAAAAAACTGAACTTTTTGCCGAAAATTTCGGACTGCAAACATACAACTCTTTTTAATCAGTAACCAAATAAAAATGAAATTTATTTTTATTGAAATTTTAATAACTTCACTCAACTAAACCTCTCCATTTAACCAACCAATACAACATCTCAATGAACGAAACTAAAAGAGCATATTTCCCTTAGCGGCTGCAAACATACAACCACTTTTTAATATCACAACTATTTTTTTAAACTTTTTTTAAATTAGTTTTTTAACACCTCCTAAAACCATTGTTTTTAACACTTTACAACATGAAAAATTTTATGCAATTCTTGTTCTTTTTATAGCTTTTGAAAATCTAAGCTAGATTATCATTATAAACACTCTTTGTAAACACATAGAAACATAAAAAAAATAGTAGATGATCGTTCTTTTTATATGAAAAATGAGAATAAAACTTAAAAGAATTGACTCTTATATATAAGATATCAGTTTGAAATTTGGATTTAATCCATAAATAAGTCGTGTTAGGGATTGAAACGGCATCCTTTTTATTTGAAATGGATAATGCTTCTGGTATTGAATATAAACTCTTAATAAAAGAGAACACCCAATAAAAAAAACACACGCCTATAATAAGTACACATATATATTGTGTGAAAAATTGTTTTCTAATATCTTTGCATTCTTAAATAGGATACATTAAATGATTAAAATTACTTTACCTGACGGAACTATTAAGGAGTTTGCTGTAAACAGTACTCCGATGGATGTTGCAAAAAGCATTAGTGAAGGATTTGCTAGAAACGTAATTTCTGCAAATTTTAACGGCACAACAGTTGAAACCACTACTCCATTAACCACCGATGGTTCTTTAATTCTATACACCTTTAATGATGATGGTGGAAAAAAAGCTTTCTGGCATTCTTCTGCGCACGTTTTAGCGGAAGCTATTTTAAGCTTTCACCCAAATGCTAAATTAACGATTGGACCTGCTATTGATAATGGGTTTTATTATGATATTGATTTAGGTGATGACATTATTTCTGACAAAGACTTTAAACAAATAGAAACTAAATTTTTAGAAATTGCTCGTGGAAAACATGAATTCTCTCTACGTTCTGTTTCTAAAGCAAATGCCTTGTCATTATATAAAGAAGAAAACAACCCATATAAAGTTGAGTTGATTGAAAACTTAACCGATGGTGAAATTACTTTTTGTGATCATAATAACTTTACGGATTTATGTAGAGGAGGACATGTACCTAACACAGGAATCATAAAAGCAATTAAAATAATGAGTGTTGCTGGTGCTTATTGGCGTGGTGACGAAAAGAATAATCAGTTAACACGTGTTTACGGAATTAGTTTTCCGAAGCAGAAGTTACTAACTGAATATTTAGCTTTATTAGAAGAAGCTAAAAAACGTGATCACAGAAAACTTGGAAAAGAATTAGAATTATTTACTTTTTCTCAGAAAGTTGGCGCTGGTTTACCTTTATGGTTACCTAAAGGTGCTGCTTTACGTGCTCGTTTAGAAGATTTCTTAAAAGCTGCTCAGAAAAAAGCGGGTTATGACATGGTGATGACACCACATATTGGTCAGAAAGAATTGTATGTTACTTCTGGTCACTATGAAAAATATGGTGCAGATAGTTTTCAGTCTATAAAAACTCCTAAAATGGATGAAGAGTTTTTATTGAAACCTATGAACTGTCCACATCACTGTGAGGTTTATAACTTTAAACCTTATTCTTATAAAGATTTACCTAAAAGATTTGCTGAATTTGGTACAGTATATAGATATGAACAAAGTGGAGAATTACACGGATTAACTCGTGTTAGAGGTTTTACGCAAGATGATGCTCATATTTTTTGTACTCCAGAACAATTAGACCAAGAGTTTAAAGATGTTATAGATTTAGTTTTATATGTTTTTGGTTCTTTAGGTTTTGAAGATTTTACAGCTCAAGTATCTATTAGAGACAAAAACAACCCAGATAAATATATAGGAGATACTGATACTTGGGAAATTGCTGAAAATGCAATTATAAGTGCAGCTACTGATAAAGGTCTAGATTTTGTGATTGAAGAAGGTGAAGCAGCCTTTTACGGACCTAAATTAGACTTCATGGTTAAGGACGCAATAGGCAGAAGTTGGCAACTTGGAACGATACAAGTGGACTATAATCTACCAAAACGATTCGATTTAACCTATAAAGGAGCAGATAATCAACTTCACAGACCTGTAATGATTCATAGAGCGCCATTTGGTTCTATGGAGCGTTTTATTGCGGTATTGCTAGAACACACGGGAGGTAACTTCCCTCTTTGGCTTACTCCAGATCAAGTTATCTTATTGCCAATCAGTGATAAATATCAAAAATATTCAGAAAAAGTTTTAGAATCGTTAGAAAATTCCGAAATTCGCGCTCTCGTAGACAACCGAAGTGAGAAAACTGGTCGTAAGATTAGAGACGCAGAAGTTAGCAAAATACCTTTTATGGTAATTGTTGGTGAGAAAGAAGAACAAGATGGCACAGTTTCTGTAAGAAAGCACGGTGAAGGAGACATTGGTACATTTACAATTGAAGAATTTATATCTTTAATTAAAACAGAAGAAAGTAAAACATTGAAGAAATTTTAATTAAATTTGAATTTCATCATAAAAAAATAGACGGTTGGAAAACAACCATTAGTTAAACTTAAAAATTATTAGTCATAGCAATACGTAGAAGCAGGTCGAGAAGGCCGTTAAGAGTAATCAAAGAAGATCAACATAGGATTAATGAAAAAATAAAATATGTTGACGAAGTTCGTCTTGTGGGCGATAATGTAGAAGTTGGTGTATATTCTTTAGATAAAGCTAAAGAACTATCCGTTGAACTGGAATTAGATTTGGTAGAGATTTCTCCGAAGGCTAAACCACCAGTATGTAAAATCATTGATTACAAGAAATTCTTGTATGAGCAAAAGAAGCGTGAAAAATCTTTAAAATCGAAAGCTACTAAAGTTACGATTAAAGAGATTCGTTTTGGACCTCAAACTGATGAGCATGATTATGAATTTAAAAAGAAGCATGCTGTTAAGTTTTTACAAGAAGGAGCTAAGTTAAAAGCATTTGTATTCTTTAAAGGACGTTCTATTATTTTTAAAGAACAAGGACAAATTTTATTATTAAAATTAGCTCAGGAACTTGAAGAATATGGTAAAGTAGAACAATTACCAAAATTAGAAGGTAAACGTATGATTATGTTTATCGCTCCAAAAAAAGTAAAATAATTAGAATTTTATAGATTCTAAAAAAGTACTGAACATAACAGTTCAGCATAAACAATCTTATAAGCAAGATAAAAACGAAGGAGAAGATGCCTAAAATGAAAACAAAATCTAGCGCCAAAAAACGATTTAAAGTTACTGGTACTGGAAAAATCAAAAGAAAGCACGCGTTTAAAAGTCACATCTTAACAAAGAAGTCTAAAAAACGTAAATTAAAGTTAACTCATGACGGTTTAGTACATAAATCAGATAAGTCTAACATTATGCAAATGTTAAACTTGAAATAAGTTTAACAAGGGAATTTAATTATTAACCATGGAGTTAGGCAAAAAATAAAAAGTATTCTTAATTGAATCGCCTACTACAAAACACATTGAAATTATGCCAAGATCAGTAAATTCAGTAGCCTCAAGAAAAAGAAGAAAAAAAATCTTGAAGGCTGCAAAAGGTTACTTTGGACGTAGAAAAAACGTTTATACAGTAGCAAAAAATGCAGTTGAAAAAGGAATGCTTTATGCATACCGTGACCGTAAAAATAATAAGAGAAACTTTCGTTCTTTATGGATTGTACGTATTAATGCTGCAGCTCGTTTACACGGAATGTCTTACTCTCAGTTTATGGGAAAAGTGAAAGCTAACAATATCGAATTAAACCGTAAGGTTTTAGCTGATTTAGCTGTTAACAGCCCAGACGCTTTTAAGGCAGTTGTAGAGAAAATAAAATAATTATAAATTACTTGCTTATAATAAAAACCCAAACGAATTCGTTTGGGTTTTTTTATTACTTTTATTCTTTTAATAAACCTCTAACAAAACCTAGAAAATGAAATTACATATATTACTTACAGCCATTTTACTTTCATCTGTTTCTTTTGCACAAGAAACAAATACTAAAGACACTAATACTATAGAGAATCAATTCGATAAAATCTATAGAACATCAACTACGTACCAAGTATATAAGGTAATTAGTAAAGATGGTTATCAGCGTTTAAAACTGAATGTTTTAGATTCTCTAGAATCTTCAAAAAAAATAATTTCTGAAAAAGAAAGTTTGTTATTGACAGAAAGGAACAGCATTAAAGAAACTAAAACCCTTTTAGCTAAGACTAAATTAGCTCTAGATACTGCTTTAAAAAAAGAGAATTCTATTTCCCTTTTAGGAATTCAGTTAAGTAAAACAACTTATAACCTGACACTTTGGGGTGTTATTATTGCACTAATGCTAGGCTTATCTTATTTTATTTTTAAATTCTTCAGAAGTAATGTTCTAACAAAAGAAGCTCAAAATAACCTAATAGATGTTGAGCAAGAATATGAAAAACATAGAAAAAACACCTTAGAAAGAGAACAAAAATTACGCAGACAACTTCAAGACGAGATTAATAAACAGAGAAATGGTTAATTTTTGCTTAGAAGTGGTTAATTTATTAAACATATATTTTATGATCTAATGATAATTTTACAAAAAAATACTAGATAATAACTTATTATTATGAGTTTCATAATAATAATGATTCTCAAATAAATGACTTCCCTTTTTTAGTACATTAAATAGTATTTTCTTAACTTAGGATTCTGAAAAAAAACTAAACAAACTTTAATTACTAAAAATTATATGAAAGCCCTTTTTTATACTAGAGAATTCCCCCCATATGTTTATGGTGGAGCTGGTGTTCATGTCGAATATCTTGCTGCGGAATTAGCCAAACTTATGAAAGTTGATGTTAGATGCTTTGGAGATCAAGATGTTTCTAACGATAACCCAACTGTAAAAGGATTTCCTTACGAAAATCCGATTTTCGATAACTCAGACGACAAACTTAAAGCCATCTTTAAAACTTTAAGTACAGGGTTACATATGAATGCAGAACCTATTGACGCTGATGTAATTCATTGTCACACATGGTATTCTCATTTTGCAGGTATTGTAGCAAAACTTTGTTATGGAATACCTTTAGTAATTACAACACATTCTTTAGAACCTTTGCGCCCTTGGAAAAGAGAACAATTAGGTCGTGGTTATGATGCTTCTTCTTGGATAGAAAAAACAGCTATTGAAATGGCTGATGCATTGATTGCTGTTTCTGAAGAAACAAAACAAGATGTATTAAAACATTTTGATGTTGATGAAAGTAAAATTAAGGTAATATATAATGGTATTAACTTACAACAATATGTTACCACTCCAGAAACGTCAACTCTAAATGAATATGGTGTAGATAAAAATAAACCTTATGTACTTTTTGTTGGTAGAATTACAAGGCAGAAGGGAATTATTCATTTAGTAAATGCAATAAAATATATAGATCCAGAAACTCAAATAGTTCTTTGCGCTGGTGCACCAGATACACCTGAAATAGGTAAAGAAATGGAAGACGCCATTAACGAAGTTAAAAAGACGCGTAAAAATGTAATCTGGATTGATAAAATGGTTACAAAAAAAGAAATAATTCAGTTATATTCACATGCTGATGTATTTTGTTGCCCATCAATTTATGAACCTTTTGGTATTATCAATATCGAAGCAATGGCTTGTGACACAGCTGTTGTTGCAAGTGCTGTTGGTGGTATTAAGGAAGTTGTAGTTCATGGAGAAACAGGTCTTTTAATTCCTGTTCAACAACAAGACTCTGCTCCTTTTGAACCTACCGATCCTGATAAATTTTCAAGAGATTTAGCAGATGGAGTAAATAAAGTAATTAATAATCCAGAATTAAGAAAATCTATGGCACAAAAAGGCCGTAAAAGAGTAGAGGATTATTTTGATTGGATTTCAATAGCAAAACAAGTAGAAGAATTATATAAATCATTAAAAAAATAGGGCTATGATAAATGATAAAGTATTAGGGATTATTTTAGGTGGAGGCCAAGGATCTAGATTATATCCATTAACTAAAGATAGATCTAAACCCGCTGTTCCTATTGCAGGTAAATATAGATTGGTAGATATACCAATATCTAACTGTATCAATTCTGATATAAAAAGAATGTATGTTTTAACTCAATTTAATTCTGCTTCTTTAAATGCACATATTAAAAACACCTATCACTTTAGCTTTTTTAGTTCAGCTTTTGTAGATGTATTGGCTGCGGAGCAAACAATAAACAGTGACAAATGGTTTCAAGGAACTGCAGATGCTGTAAGACAAAGTATGCAACATTTTTTGGCAAACGATTTTGAGTATGCTTTAATACTTTCCGGAGACCAATTATATCAAATGGATTTTAATGACATGATTCAGAAACACGAAGAAAGTGGTGCTGAAATATCAATTGCAACATATCCTGTAAATGCAAAAGATGCTACTTCTTTTGGTCTATTAAAAACAAATGATGAAAATATAATTACTTCTTTTATAGAAAAACCTGGAGCTGAATTATTACCAGATTGGACATCTGATGTTGGAGAAGAAATGAAGTCTCAAAAAAGAGATTATTTAGCTTCTATGGGAATTTATATTTTTAACAGAGACTTATTAATTAAGTTAATGGAAAATCCAGATACCAATGATTTTGGTGGAGAAATAATTCCACAAGCAATAAACGAACATAAAACATTAAGTTATCAATATGAAGGTTACTGGGAAGATATTGGTAATGTAGACTCTTTCTTTGAAGCAAATTTAGGTTTAACAGACGATGTACCTCAATTTAATTTATATGATGAGAAAGGAATCTATACAAGGCCAAGAATTTTACCAACATCTAAAATTTCTGGAACCATTTTAAATAAAACTGTTATTGGTGATGGTTGTATAATTCAAGCAGAAAAAATAGACAGAGCAGTTATTGGAATTCGTTCTAGAATTGGTAAAAACTCTTTAATTTCTAACACCTATATGATGGGTAATGATTCTTATGAATCATTAGAACAAGTTGAAGCAGACGGTATTAAGATTATGATGGGTATTGGTGTTAGATGTTACATACATAATTGTATTGTAGACAAAAACTGTAGAATTGGAGATGATGTAAGAATTAATGGAGGTAAACATATAAAAGATGTAGAAACCGATACTTATATGGTTAAAGATGGAATTGTAGTTATTAAGAAAGATGCAATAATTCCTTCAGGAACTAATATAGGATAAAATAAATTTTTACTTTTTTATTATTTAATAAATTAACCGAATTAATGCAAAATCAAAGTAGAATTGTAGTAGAAAATGTTGCTCCACAAATTAATCAAGGAACAGTATTTATAAAACGAGTTGTTGATGAAATTGTAAATGTAACTGCAGATGTCTTAGTTGACGGACATGATGTTCTTCAAGCTAGTTTATTATTTAAGCATGAAGCAGATAAAAAATGGTCAGAAATTAGAATGCAACCGACTTCTAATGATGAATATATTGCCAATTTTCACACAGCAAAACAAGGATTTTATTCTTATAAAATTGAAGGATGGGTAGATTATGTTTTAAACTGGCAACATGGTTTAGAGCGTAAAATTGATGATTGTCAACATGTAAACTCAGAACTTTTAGAGGGAGCAGAATTGATTTCTTCAATTACTAAGAAAGTATCTTCAGAAGAAAAAGAATACTTATTACACTTAATCGCTATTTTTAAAAATCCAAACGACTATTCAGAAGCAATTAAAGAAGCTGTATCTGAAAAGTTAACGGCTATTTTCATAAAATATCCTCAGAAATTTCTAACTGAAACTTCTCCGGAATTTAAAGTATATGTAGATAGAAAAAAAGCAAGATTTAGTACTTGGTATGAATTTTTCCCACGTTCTGCATCAGAACAAGAAGGCAAACATGGTACCTTTAATGACTGCCATAGATTATTACCAAGAGTTGCTCAAATGGGATTTGACACTTTGTACTTCCCTCCTGTTCATCCTATTGGTGAAGTTAATCGAAAAGGAAAAAACAACACTACTGTTGCACAAGATGGCGATGTTGGTTCTACTTGGGGAATTGGTTCAAAAGAAGGAGGTCATAAAGATTTACATCCTGAATTAGGTTCAATTGAAGATTTTAAAAACTTAGTTGCAAAAGCTAAAGAGCTAGGTATTGAAGTTGCAATGGATTATGCTTTACAAGCTGCACCAGATCATCCTTGGGTTAAAGATCATCCAGATTGGTTTAAATGGAGACCCGATGGAACTGTACAATATGCAGAAAATCCACCAAAAAAATACCAAGATATTCTTCCAATTTATTGGGAAAGTAAAGACTTTAAAAATCTTTGGAAAGAATGTTTAGACACTTTATTGTATTGGATTGATTGTGGAATTAATGTTTTTAGAGTTGATAACCCACATACAAAACCTTACTTTTTTTGGGGATGGATTATTGCCGAAGTAAAAAAACAACATCCTGATGTTTTGTTTTTAGCAGAAGCTTTTACGCGTCCTAAAGTAATGCAACAATTAGCAAAACAAGGATATACACAATCATATACTTATTTTACTTGGAGAAATTCTAAGCAAGAATTAATTGAGTATATGAACGATTTAACACAAACAGAACAAAAAGAATATATGAAACCTAATTTCTGGCCAAATACACCAGATATTAATCCGTTTCATTTACAAGGAGCGCCAGAAAGCAAATACTTACAACGTTACGCTTTGGCAGCAACTTTATGTTCTAATGTTGGTATTTATGGACCTGTTTTTGAGCAGATGATAAGTGATCCTATTCCTGGAAAGGAAGAATATTATATGTCAGAAAAATTTCAGCTTTGTCACTATGATTGGTTCAAAGAAAATAAAGTAACTACTTTAATTTCTAGAATTAATAACATTAGAAAAGAGCACGAATCTTATCAACAGACAAATAATATTCAATTTTTAGAAACTGGTAATGATCAATTAATTGCTTTCTATAAATGGAATGAAGATAGATCAAATGAAACAATAACAATTATAAGTTTAGATGCTTATAATTCGCAATCTGGTTCTGTACAATTACCGCTTCATGATTTAAAAGTGAATCACGGTCAGAAAGTAGAAGTTGAAGATTTAGTAACAAGAAATTGTTATAACTGGTATAATGAATGGAATTATGTAGAATTACATGCAACATTGCCTTTCCATATTTTCAAAATCAATAAATAATGACAAACAAAACGAATACAACTTCTAATTCTTCACTTTTCTCATCAAAAAATAAATGGGAAGAATTAATTGAGGATAAAGATTTTGTAAACGTTTTTTTATCTGATGTTTTAGAAGATTATATTCAAAAGCAACGCTGGTATGGTGGTAAATCTAGTAAAATAAAATATATAGAATTAAGTGAATATTTTAGAATTCAGAAAGAAGGAGAAGTCTATTTTGGATTAATTTTAGAAGTTAATTTTGTTGAAGCTTTTTATCATCATTACTTTTTACCAATCGCATTTGTTTCTGATGAAAATTATACCAAAGAAGGAAGAATTCTACCACTAAAGCTAAAAGATCAAGAAGGTTTTATAATCGATGCTACGCATTTAGAAGCCTTTAGAAAAGTAGTTTACGAAAGAATTAGTACAGCTTTACCTATTGATAAAACTCCTGTTCAATATCACAAAACAGAAGGTTTTAAATTTCCTACTTATGAATCATCAAGGTTGATGGGTGTAGAGCAAAGCAATACTTCTGTCATTTATAATGATGCTTATATTTTAAAATTTTTTAGAAGAATTTATGCAGATAAAAATCCTGACTATGAAATGAGTCGTTTTTTATCACATAAAAAAGAATTTAAAAACACACCTCCTTATTTAGGAAGTATGAATATTATAGATTCTGAAAATGTAAACATCACTATTGGATTAATGCAAAAATTAGTACCAAATAATGGTGATGCTTGGGAATATTTCTTGAAAGAAATTCATAAGGTTTATAAAAACATAGATAGCAAAAATATTTCTTTTGCAAATTTACCTGATGTAGAAATGTTTGAGCGCGTAAAAATCTCAGAAGTTTCTCCTCAGATTATAGATTGGATAGGACTTCATTTATTAAATAAAGTAAAAGTATTAGCTAAAAGAACAGCAGAAATGCATATTGCTTTAGGTTCTGAGTTTGAAGAAACAGCTTTTACTCCTACTCGTTTTAATGGAGATTACACGGTTTGGTTAAAAAACAGGTTAACGTATCAATTTCAAAATAGATTAAATCTTGCTGAAAACAATTTGCATAAACTAGAAGGTTATTCTTTAGAACTTGCACAAGAATTTTTAGATAGTAAAAACGAAATTAGAAAACGTTTGGTAAATTTTGATTGGACAAAGTTAAAAGGAGAAAGAATTAGAATTCATGGTGATTACCATTTAGGACAAGTTTTAGTGCAAGATGATGATTTTTGCATTCTAGATTTCGAAGGAGAACCAGAAAGTACAATTAGAGATAGAAAGGTAAAACAACCACCATTAAAAGATGTTGCTGGTTTGTTTAGATCTTTTCATTACGCAATTTATTCAACCATATTTAATCATCAAGATGAATATAATAAAGAGCAAACTGCCCTTTTTGAATATGGTGAATTATTATACAAATACATGGTTTCAATTTTTATGGAAACCTATGTTGCAACCACAAAAGAAGCAAACCTACATATAGGTTACAGAAACGAAAGAAGATTTTTATTAAAATATTGCTTGTTAGAAAAAGCAATTTACGAGTTAGGTTACGAACTCAATTCAAGACCAAAATGGACAATTATTCCATTAAAAGGTATTGCAAATATTTTGAACTCATAAAACTATGGCACAAACAAAAGTACACAGTCTTTTTACAGAATTTGATATCAACCTTTTTCAGGCTGGAAAACATTATCGTCTTTACGAAAAATTCGGATCACATATTATAACAGTAGATGGTGTAAAAGGGACTTATTTTGCCGTTTGGGCTCCAAGTGCAAAATCAGTTGCTGTAATTGGAGATTTTAATTTTTGGTTAGAAGGAGAACATCACTTAAATGTTCGTTGGGACGGAAGTGGTATTTGGGAAGGTTTTATTCCTAATATTGGTAAAGGAACTATTTATAAATATAAAATAAGAAGCGCCAACAACGACGTAACAACAGAAAAAGCAGATCCTTTTGCAAGAAGATGTGAGCATCCTCCAAAAACTGCTTCAGAAGTTTGGGAAGATGATTATTCTTGGAATGATAAAAAGTGGATGAAAAACAGAAAGAAGAATAATGCATTAGATGCACCTTATTCTGTTTATGAAGTTCATTTAGGGTCTTGGAAAAAACAAGTTGAAGAAGGTCGTTTTTTAAGCTATAGAGAATTAGCAGAAGATTTAGTAAATTATGTAGAAGAAATGAATTTTACACATGTAGAATTTATGCCAATCATGGAATACCCTTACGATCCAAGTTGGGGATATCAATTAACAGGATATTTTGCACCTACTTCTCGTTTTGGTTTTCCTGATGACTTTAAATATCTAGTTGATAAGTTTCACGAAAAAGGAATTGGAGTCTTATTAGATTGGGTTCCTTCTCACTTTCCTTCAGATGATCATGGTTTAGGTTTCTTTGATGGATCTCATTTATATGAACATCCAGACAGAAGAAAAGGGTATCATCAAGATTGGAAAAGTTTAATTTTTAACTACGGAAGAAACGAAATAAAAGCATTTTTAATTAGTAATGCTATCTTTTGGTTAGACCAATATCATGCAGATGGATTAAGAGTAGATGCTGTTGCATCGATGTTATTCTTAGATTATTCTAGAGAAGAAGGAGAATGGGAACCAAATGAATTTGGAGGAAGAGAAAATTTAGATGCTATTGCTTTTATTAAAGAAATGAATGCTGCAGTTTATGAAGCATTCCCTGATGTACAAACAATTGCGGAAGAATCAACTTCTTTTCCACAAGTATCTAGACCAATTTATGATGGAGGTTTAGGTTTTGGAATGAAATGGATGATGGGTTGGATGCATGATACTTTAGATTATTTTGCAAAAGAATCTGTTTACAGAAAACATCATCAAAATGAATTAACATTTAGTTTAAATTACGCTTTTACTGAGAACTTTATGCTACCTCTTTCACATGATGAAGTTGTGTATGGCAAAAAGTCTATTGTAGAAAAAATGCCAGGAGATGAATGGCAAAAATTTGGAAACTTAAGATTAATGTATAGTCTTATGTATACACATCCAGGAACTAAATTATTGTTTCAAGGTGGTGAATTTGGGCAAACAAGCGAATGGAACTTTAATGGAAGTTTAGATTGGCATTTATTAGAATATGATGTTCATAAAGGAGCACAAACTTTAGTAAAAGAATTAAACAAACTATACAAAAAAGAACCTGCTTTACATCAAAAACAATTTTCAGCAGAAGGTTTTGAATGGATAGATCATGGAGATCATGAAAACTCTGTAATGTCTTATGTTAGAAAAGGTGTAAATGAAAAAGATAATGTAGTTATCATTTTAAATTTAACACCAGTTCCTAGAGAAAATTACAGAATAGGTTTACCTAAAGCGGGTACTTTAAAAGAGGTTTTTAATAGTGATGCTAAAAAATATAACGGAACAGGTAACTATACAAACAAGAAGTTAACATCAAGCCAAAAAGAATGGAATGGTAGAGAAAATTCTATCGAACTTAATTTACCTCCGTTAGGTATGATTGCGTACAAATACAAATAATATCTACCCCTCTTTTTTATCTCTTATAATAGAATGATAAAAAAGAGGGTTCATTTTTTTATACTTCACAAAAAAGAGAAGTCATTTTTAAGACTTTGAAAATTCTTTTAGTATTTATCAAAAGAAATTATATAACGCTTATTTTTAAATAAATAAGAAATATTTTTGCATTTAAAATAGACTAAAACGTTATCGTAAAAAAAGAATTATATGCTCCCTTTTCATATAAACTTTTACGATTTTTGCAGGTCAAAATAAACAACCAAAACAATGATTGTTAATACAGAGTTAGAACAAAAAGGGAATTTATTTCCTTCAGAAATTATAAATTACAAAAAGGATGTAGATACACTTTCCTTTACAACTAAAAACAATGTTGTTTTACAAGTTATAGTAGTAAGAGACAGTGTTATTCGTTTTAGATATAGCACAACTGGTAAATTTGAAAATGATTTTTCTTACGGAGTTACCATGCATGCAAGTAGAGGTTATAGCTTTTTAGATGTAACAGAAAACGAAACTCATTACATTATTACTACTTCTAAATTAATTTGTAAAGTAGAAAAACTTAGTTTACAAGTAAGTTTATATGATGCTATTGATTTAAAACTGATCAACCAAGACGAAATTGGATTTCACTGGGAAGAAAGTTATGAATATGGTGGAGACATCGTAAAGATGAGTAAAGCTTGCCAAAAATCAGAAAGTTTTTATGGTTTAGGAGATAAGCCTGTAGATGTAAATTTAAAAGGAAAGCGTTTTGAAAACTGGGCAACAGATTCTTATGCTTTTGGTAAAAATACAGATCCTATTTATAAAGCGATTCCATTTTATACAGCGATACAAGACAATAAATCGTACGGTATATTTTTTGATAATACATTTAAAACTTCTTTCGATTTTGCACATGAAAGAAGAAATGTAACAAGTTTTTGGGCACAAGGTGGAGAAATGAATTATTATTTCATTTACGGTCCACAAATGGAAGATGTAGTTAAAAATTACACAGATTTAACTGGTAAGCCTCATGCTTTACCTCCATTATGGGCTTTAGGATTTCACCAATGTAAATGGTCGTATTACCCAGAAGCGAATGTAAAAGAAGTTACTAATACATTTAGAGATTTAAAAATTCCTTGTGATGCTATTTATTTAGATATTGATTACATGGATGGATTCCGTTGTTTTACTTGGGATAAAGAATATTTTCCTGATCCAAAAAGAATGGTAAAAGAATTAGAAGAAGATGGTTTTAAAACCGTTGTAATTATAGATCCGGGAATTAAAATAGATTTAGAATATGATGTTTTTAAAGAAGGATTAGATAAAGACTATTTCTGTAAACGTGCAGATGGACCTTATATGAAAGGAAAGGTTTGGCCTGGTGAATGTTATTTTCCAGATTACACAAAACCAGAAGTTAGAGAATGGTGGTCTGGTTTATTCAAAGAATTAATAGAAGATATTGGTGTAAAAGGTGTTTGGAATGATATGAATGAACCTGCTGTAATGGACGTTCCTAACAAATCTTTCCCAGATGATGTTCGTCATGATTATGATGGAAACCCTTGTTCTCATAGAAAAGCACATAATATTTACGGAACTCAAATGGCACGTGCAACGTACCATGGTTTAAAGAAATACGCATATCCAAAAAGACCTTTTGTAATTACAAGATCTGCTTATTCTGGAGCACAACGTTATACATCTACATGGATGGGAGATAACGTTGCAACTTGGGAACATTTAGCTATTGCAAACAACCAAGCTCAAAGAATGTCTATGTCAGGTTTTTCTTTTGCAGGATCTGATATTGGTGGTTTTGCAGAACAACCACAAGGAGAATTATTTGCTCGTTGGATTCAATTAGGAATCTTCCATGCATTTTGTAGAGTACATTCATCTGGAGATCATGGAGATCAAGAACCTTGGGTTTTTGGTGAAGAAATTACAGATATTGTAAGAAAATTCGTTGAACTTAGATATCAATTATTACCATACTTATATACAGCTTTTTGGAATTATATAACTGACGGAACACCAATCTTAAAATCGTTAGTTTTATATGATCAAGAAGATACAGCAACACATTATAGAAGTGATGAGTTTGTTTATGGAGAACAAATTTTAGTTTGTCCTATACAAGAACCAAATGCAAAAGGGAGACGTATGTACGTTCCTAAAGGTAAATGGTATAATTTCTGGACAGACGAATTAGTTGAAGGAGGAAAAGAAATGTGGGTAGATGCAGATTTAGAAAGTATGCCAATCTTTATTAAAGAAGGAGCAGTTATTCCTAAATATCCAGTACAGCAATATGTTGGTGAAAAGAAATTTGATGATATTACTTTAGATGTTTACTATAAAGAGGGTAAAGAATCTTCAAAATTATATGATGATGCTCATGATGGCTATGATTATAAAAAAGGAAGATTTAGTTTACGTACTTTTAAAGTAACAGGTAAAAAAGAGGAATTAATTATACAACAACACAAGCGTGGAGATTTTAACGCAGATTACAGCAAGTTTAATATTGTATTCCATAATTTACCTTTCTCAATTACTTCTGTTCAAATAGATAATGTAGAAATATCAATAGACAATATTAACGAAGGTAAAACACAATCTATACTTATAGATAAAGAGTTTAATGAGTTACATTTATTAGGAAAATAATTATTTCATCTCTCACTGTTTTCAGTGAGTTTTCTCACCGAAAACAGTGAGATGAAAAATACCCCATAAATGGGTATTGCAAGGATTATATTACTGCTATATATTTGTAATATAAGTAATCTTTTCCCCAACACTTTTTTAAGTGTTGTTGATTTCTTAAATATTTGTTTAACACAAAAAGCGATTAATAGGCCCTAAACTATAATCGCTTTTTTTTATGCCCTAGATTTAGTGAAATAAAATAATTTTTCAAGATAACTCACTGAAAACAGTGGGTTATCTCACTGTTTTCAGTGAGGTGAAAAAAACCCCATAAATGGGTATTGTCTGTAATATAAAACTGTTATATATTTGTAGCATAATATTCTTATCCCCAAATAAGATAAAAAGCTGAAATTAATTTCAACTTTTATTTTGATACAAAGGCGACTAATAGGCCCCCAAACTATAATCGCTTTTTTTTATGCCCTAGATTTAGTGAAATAAAATAATTTTTTAAGCTTTCTCACTGAAAACAGTGATTTGATTCACTGTTTTCAGTGAGATGAAAAAAACCCCATAAATGGGTATTGTGAGTAATATAATACTACTTTATATTTGTAATATAATTATTTATAATTTTCAAAAATTAGGAATTTGACGTTAAAGAAGTCTTTATTTTTTTAACATAAAAAGCGATTAATAGATCCCTAAACTATGATCGCTTTTTTTTATACTCTAAAATTTAACTCTCAAACATAAAAAAGCCTCAAAACAATGTTATGAGGCTTTTAATATTTAGAAATTAAGAAAACTATATTCCGTCTGCTAATCCTTTTAATTTTTGAGTATTTTCTGCTAACATTAATTCATCAATTATTTTCTGAATATCACCATTTAGAATATTAGGTAAATCGTATAATGATAAACCAATTCTATGATCTGTAACTCTTCCTTGTGCATAATTATAAGTTCTAATCTTAGCACTTCTATCACCTGAAGAAACCATAGAACCACGTTTTAAAGCGTCTTCTGCATTCTTCTTTGCTAATTCCATATCATATAAACGAGAACGTAAAACTTTAAATGCTTTCTCTTTATTTTTATGCTGAGACTTTTGATCTTGACATTGTGCTACTAAACCAGAAGGAATATGTGTTAAACGAACAGCTGAGTAAGTAGTATTTACAGATTGACCTCCAGGACCAGAAGAACAGAAAAAATCGATTCTTACATCTTTTGGATTAATCACTACATCAAACTCTTCTGCTTCAGGAAAAACCATACAAGTTGCTGCAGAAGTATGCACACGACCTTGAGTTTCTGTTTGAGGAACTCTTTGTACACGATGCACACCAGCTTCAAACTTTAAAATTCCATAAACATCATTACCAGTAACTTCAAATTGAATTTCTTTAAAACCACCATTTGTTCCTTCAGAATAATCTACAGTAGAAACTTTCCAACCTCTACCTTCACAATATTTTGTGTACATTCTAAATAAATCTCCAGCAAAAATACTTGCTTCATCTCCTCCAGCTCCAGCACGTAATTCTACAACAGCATTCTTAGAATCTTCTGGATCTTTAGGTATTAATAGTACTTTTATTTCGTCTTCTAATTGAGGAATTCGAGTGTTAGCTTCATCAATTTCCATTTTTGCCATCTCGTTCATCTCTGCATCAGAACCATCAGCAAGAATTTCTTTTGCTTCAACGATATTGTTTGTTAAAGTTTGATATTCCTCCCCTTTTTTAACAACATCTCCTAAATCTTTATATTCTTTCATCAATTGCGCATAACGCTTCTGATCCATAATGATTTCTGGCTGAATAATTAAATCAGAAACCTCATCATAACGTTGCTTTACAATTCTTAATTTATCTAACATCTTCTGTCTTTTCTTGGATTGCGAATTTACAATTTTTATAGGTATATTTGAAGAAAGCTAACTATTTTTATGAAATTACTCCTTTATATCTGTTGTTTATTATTGATGGTTTCTTGTCAGAATGAAAAAAAGGAAATACAAAAGCCTTCTTTTTTAATTGGAAATTGGATTCGCGTAAATGATAAAGAAGGCGTAATTACTTATGAAATGTGGAATTCTAGCCTTAAAGGATTAGGTTATACCCTAAAAGAAAAAGACACTACTTTTAAAGAAACACTAAGTATTGTTACTATAAAAGACACGTTATTTTTAAAAGTTGAAGCAGTAAATGAAAACCCAACACTTTTTAAATTTACCCAACAAACGGACTCTTCTTTTGTTTGTGAGAATGAAAAAAATGAGTTTCCTAAAAAAATAAAATACTATTTAGAAAACGATCAATTAAAAGCGATTGTATCTTCTGATGATTTTAAAATTGATTTTATTTTTGAAAGATATAACTCAAAATTCTTACAATAGTATCTTATTTATAATAATTGAACATCATTGCCTTCTGATAAATTATAGAAAAAATTGCGCTATCAATAACTTTTCTATAAACAAATAGCACAGAAAACTTTTTCTTCCTTTTTAATAAAAAATAACACCAAAGTGACAAAT
The DNA here is from genome assembly GCF_002163675.1 of Polaribacter sp. SA4-12. Taxonomy (NCBI): domain Bacteria; kingdom Pseudomonadati; phylum Bacteroidota; class Flavobacteriia; order Flavobacteriales; family Flavobacteriaceae; genus Polaribacter; species Polaribacter sp. SA4-12. The sequence continues at coordinate 1,930,100 of NZ_CP019334.1, forward strand.
GTCACATTTCACCACAAAAACCAATCGTACATTTGCGATAGACATTATGAAAAGAAATTTAGAACCCATAGAATACAAAGAAGATACTGAAACGCTGGCAATGTTTGCCAAAGCCTTAGCACACCCAACTCGTATTGCAATTTTAAAACATTTAGAAAATCAATCTTGTTGTTTTACTGGTGATTTGGTTGAAGTTTTTCCGTTGGCACAATCTACAATTTCTCAACATCTTAAAGAGTTAAAAAATGCTGGTCTTATTCAAGGAGAATTAAAACCACCCAAAATAAAGTATTGTATCAATCAAGAAAACTGGAAAATTGCAAAAAAATTATTTCAACAATTTTTCGATTGATATTTTTTTAATAATTACGTCGCCTATTGGCGATAAACAAATTTAAATAGTATGAGTAAAGTAATTAAAGTTTTAGGTACAGGTTGTCCAAAATGTCAATCAATGACTAATGTTGTTAAAGATGTAGTTTCAGAAAATAACATTGATGCAACTATAGAAAAGGTAGAAGATATCATGGAAATTATGGAATTTAATGTAATGAGCACACCTGCTTTGGTAATTGATGATGTAATTGTAATAAAAGGAAGAATTCCCTCTAAAGAAGAAGTTTTGGCACTTTTAAACTAAAAAATTTGTGTTATGAATTATCATATCAAAGCGTCTTCAATCTCAAATGAAGATGCTGTTATTCATATAAAGGAATCAAATATAGATTTTGGCACTACTTTAAAAACTGCTGAAACCTTGCCAAATCCTGCTGAGTTATTCCTGGGTTCATTTGCTGCTTGTATGTTGAAAAATGTTGAACGTTTTTCTGATATGATGAAATTCACGTATTCAAAAGCCACACTTAACGTAAATGCTACACGTCTTGAAAATCCACCAAGAATGGATGATATCATTTATAATTTGACAATTTATAGCAACGATAAAAAGTTGAACACAGAATTGCTAAAAAAGAATATTGAAAAATTTGGTACTATCTACAATACTGTAAAATTATCTTGTACCATTTCTGGAGCTATTAAAACAATTAAAAATGTTTGACTGGATACAAAATATAGCAGATTGGTTTGTCTATGATGTTTTAAATTTAAGCAAAGGACAGCATTTAGCAGAAGCACTCAACTTCTTTATTTACGACACCACAAAAATTTTAATACTACTTTTTGTGATTATCTTTTTAATGGGAATTGTAAATAGTTACTTCCCTATTGATAAGGTTAAAAATTATCTTTCGAGAAATAAATTATATGGTTTAGAATACCTTATCGCAAGTCTATTTGGTGTTGTTACTCCTTTCTGTTCTTGTTCTTCAGTGCCATTATTTATTGGTTTTGTAAGAGGAGGAATTCCATTGGGCGTTACTTTTGCTTTTTTAATTACGTCTCCCTTGGTTAATGAAGTTGCTATTGGACTTTTTATAGGCTTATTCGGAGTTAAAACCACCATTATTTATGTGGTTAGTGGTATTTTATTAGGAACCATTTCTGGCGTAATTCTTCAAAAACTAAAATTAGAAACTTATTTAACACCTTGGGTAAAAGAGATTCTTGCCAATGCACAAAGAGAACAAGATGCATTTATAGCTGATAAAAAATCATTAAAAGAACGTCTTCCAATAATTTGGACTGAAGTAAAGAATATTTTAAAAGGTATTATTCCTTATGTAATTGCTGGTATTGCAATTGGAGGATTAATGCATGGTTATATTCCTGAAGGATTTTTTGAACAATACATGGCAAAAGACAATTTATTTGCGGTACCAATTGCAACTATTTTAGCGGTACCAATGTATTCTAATGCATCAGGTATATTGCCTGTTGCTCAGGTTTTAGTCGCAAAAGGAATTCCATTAGGAACCGCAATTGCATTTATGATGGGAGTTGTTGGCTTATCATTACCAGAAGCAATGCTTTTAAAGAAAGTAATGAGCTTAAAATTGATTGGAATCTTTTTTGGAGTTGTAACACTTTGCATTATCATTTCAGGATATTTATTCAACATTATATTATAACATAGAAAATTCATAAAATAAAAATAAAGTCATGCGTAAAACAATCAAATTTTTATCAGTATTCGCTATTACGATATTGCTTACAGCTTGTAATGGACAACCTAAAAAAGATAACAATGCTTCTTTAGATGCATCTATTTCTAAAATTGAAGTTTTAGATTTTCATTCTACACATAGATGTATGACGTGTAATGCAATTGAAAAAAACACAAAATATACTTTAGATACTTATTTTTCAGAAGAATTAAAAGCGGATAAAATTACATTTCAAGTTATAAATGTAGATGAAAAGGAAAACGAAAAGATTGCTGAAAAATTTGAAGCTTCAGGAACATCACTTATCTTAAATGTGATCCAAAAAGGAAAGGAAACTCAGATAAACTTAACTGATTTTGCTTTTATGAACGGAAACGATCAAGAAGTATTTTCTAAAGAACTAAAAGAAAAAATTGACACGGAATTAAAGGCGCTCTAAATGGATTTTTTACAATCTCTTTTAGAGAATTATAATTTTCCAATACTATCCGCATTTATACTCGGACTAATGACAGCTGTTAGTCCTTGTCCTTTAGCAACCAACATTACTGCAACTGCTTTTATTTCTAAAAATATTTCTAGCAAAAAGAAAGTTTTTTTAAGTGGATTGCTATATTCTTTAGGTAGAGGATTTAGTTATACTGTAATTGGTTTGATTTTATATTTTGGTGCAAGTAAGTTTCATATTGCACGATTTTTTAATCAAAATGGAGAAAAATTCTTAGGTCCTTTATTAATTATAATCGGTTTGATAATGCTAAATATTATCAAACTTAACTTTCTAGGAGAATCTAGTTTTCAAGAAAAACTATCAGAAAAATTTAAAGACAAAGGCTTGTTAGGTTCTTTCTTAATAGGTGTTGTTTTTGCTTTGGCATTTTGCCCTTATAGTGGCGCTTTGTTTTTCGGAATCTTAATTCCGATGACAATTGCATCAGCAGACGGACTTTATTTACCAATCATATTCGCAATAGGAACAGGATTACCAGTAATTCTATTCACTTATTTATTAGCTTTTACAGCGGGGAAAATTGGTGTGTTTTATAATAGCATTACAAAAATTGAAAAGGTAATGCGAATCGTAGCAGGTGTTGTTTTTATATTGACAGGTTTGTACTATGTATCAATTTTTATGGGAATTCTAAATTAACGAAGGCTAAAATTATTCAGCAATTATTCTTCTAAACTTTCTTCAAAAAGCATCCCTCCTTTATACATTCCTTTTAAAACAGGACGAATATTTCTACCTAACTCCGTTAAACTATATTCAACTCTAGGTGGCACTTCAGCAAATACTTCTCTATCAATTAAACCATCTTCTTTTAACTCTTTCAATTGCTTGGTCATCATGCGTTCACTAATATCTGGCATTAATCTTACAAGCTCACTATATCTTTTATCTCCTTGATATAAATGTAAAATAATGGTACCTTTTCTCTTACCTTTTATAGTATTTATGAAAGTATCAATAGGGCAATAACTTTTTTTCATTTTTTTTCTGATTAAACACTAAGTAGACATACAAAATAGCACAAAATGTTCGTAAGGGCACCAATTGTAAGGTCTTGTATATCAAGTTATATTAACCTAATTTTGATGTAAAAATAAGGAAAACATATAAAATATCAGCATGAATTTTAAAACAACATATAAAGCATTTAGAGTAGAAGAAAAAGATGATAACTTTACTTCCTCAATTAAAGACATGCCTTTTACTTCTTTAGAAAAAGGAGAACTACGTATTAAGATAAAATTCAGTTCTTTAAACTACAAAGATGCATTATCTGCTAGCGGAAATAAAGGCGTAACAAGAAACTATCCTCATACACCAGGTATTGATGTTGTTGGAACCATTGTTGCATCTGAGTCTAGTAAATTTAAAGTAGATGAGAACGTTATTGTAACGAGTTACGATTTAGGAATGAATACAGATGGAGGATTTGCTCAGTTTGTTAAAGTACCTGAAGAATGGGTTGTAAAATTACCAGAAAATCTTTCTATGAAAGAAGCCATGACAATTGGTACTGCAGGATTAACTGCAGGTATTTCTGTTTTAAAATTAATAGCATCTGTAAAACCAGAAGATGGAGCAATTGTTGTTTCTGGCGCTACTGGAGGTGTAGGATCTGTAAGTATTTCTATTTTAAATAAATTAGGATATAAAACAGTTGCTATTACTGGTAAAGAAACTGAAACTGATTTTTTAAAGAAACTTGGCGCTGATGAAATTATTCTACGTAAAGATTTTGAAGAAGTAAATAAAAGACCGCTTTTAAAACCCGCTTTTGCAGGAGCAATTGATACTGTTGGAGGTGTAATTCTTGATAATATTATAAAATCTGTAAATCAGATGGGAGTTGTTACTTGCTGTGGTAATGTTGCTTCTCCTAAATTAGATTTAACTGTTTTTCCATTTATTTTAAGAGGAATTTCTTTAATTGGTATTGATTCTCAAAACTTACCAATGAAAACGAGAGAACTTGTTTGGAATAAATTATCTGACGAATGGAAAACGGATAGTTTAACTGAAACGGCTACTGAAATAACTTTAAACGAATTAGACGAAAAAATAAAGCTGATGCTTAAAGGACAATTAAAAGGAAGAACCGTTGTTAGAATTGATTCATAAAATGAATTCTTAAATAAGTCCCCCAATTTTATAATAAGAACTCAAATTTTAACTAAAAAAAACTCCAAATACAGTGTATCGTATTTGGAGTTTTTTAATATTCTCAATTATCGTTTATCCGCATTTAGAAGAACCACAATCTTTACAAGTTAAACACCCTTCTTGATAAATTAAATTCACAGAATCGCAGTTATCACAAGTATGCCCTTTTGCTGTTGTACCATCTTCTACATAACGTTTTAATGCACGAGCAACACCATTTTTCCAAGAATTGATAAACGCACTATCTAATTGTAAACTACCAATTAGTTCTATTGTTTTATCAATAGGCATTCCATGACGCATTGTACCAGAAATTAGTTTTGCGTAATTCCAAAATTCTGGATTAAATTTATGAGACAAACCTTCAATCGTCGTTTTGTAACCTCTTTTATTTTCATATTGAAAATCGTAACGAGACGATCCATCTTCATTTCTACTTTTAATAATAACACCACTTTCTGCCCAACGAGGAATTAAAATCCCATCTTCATCATCTGCTAAACCTGTAAAAATCTCATAAGGTTTACCATCTACCAAACCAATAAAAGCAATCCATTTTTCTTTATTATTCTGAAAACGAACAACATCTGCCTCTAAAACTAGTGGTCTTTTATTAGGAAAAACCTTTGGTTCTTTTTTAGTTTCGTCTTTCTTTTCATCCGCAGAAATTAATACTCCAGAACGAGAACCATCTCTATAAACAGTTACTCCTTTACAACCAACTTCCCAAGCTTTTAAATACAATTCGCCAACTAAAGCTTCTGTTGCATCATTAGGTAAATTAACCGTTACACTAATTGAATGATCTACCCATTTCTGAATAGCTCCTTGCATTCTTACTTTACTATCCCAATCAATATCATTAGAAGTAGCTTTATAATAAGGCGATTGTTTTACCAATTCATTAATTTCTTCTTGCGAAAAGTTTTTGCTAGAATCAATATTATTTACATCCATCCATTGTTTAAAACGGTGATGAAAAACAACATATTCTTCCCAAGAATCTCCTAATTCATCAACAAAATCTACTCTTGTTCCTTTATCATTAGGATTCACTTTTTTTCTACGCTTGTAAACTGGCATAAATACTGGCTCAATACCAGATGAAGTTTGCGTCATTAAACTTGTAGTTCCTGTAGGCGCAATTGTTAACAAAGCAATATTTCTACGCCCATGCTCTAACATTTCATAATACAGTTCAGGATCTGCTTTTTTTATTCTTAAAATAAACGGGTTATTCTTTTCTCTATCTGCATCAAAAATTGCAAACGCACCTCTTTCTTTTGCTAAGTTTACAGACGCTCTATACGTTTCTATACCTAATACTTTATGCACTTCTGTAGAAAAAGTATTTCCTTCTTCACTTCCGTAACGAATTCCTAAAGCAGCTAACATATCTCCTTCTGCAGTAATACCAATACCAGTTCTTCTTCCTTCGTTAGCTTTATGTTTAATATTAGCCCAAAGATTTCTTTCCGTTGCTTTTACATCATCTTCTTCTGGGTCAGAATCTATCTTTGCAATAATTCCATCAATTTTTTCTAACTCTAAGTCAATAATGTCATCCATCATTCTTTGAGCAATCGCAATATGTTTTTTGAATAACTCGAAATTGAATTCAGCTTTATCTGTAAACGGGTTTTCTACATAAGAAAACAAGTTCATTGCTAATAAACGACAAGAATCATAAGGACATAAAGGAATCTCACCACAAGGGTTTGTCGAAACCGTTTTATACCCTAAATCGGCATAACAATCTGGCACAGATTCATTAATAATTGTATCCCAGAATAAAATTCCTGGTTCTGCAGATTTCCATGCATTATGTACAATTTTACTCCAAATTTTATTCGCTTCTATTTCTTTCGTATAAACAGGGTTTTTACTGTTTATAGGATATTTTTGTGTGTACTTATCATCTGCCTTCACAGCTTTCATAAAGGCATCATCAATTCTTACAGAAACATTTGCACCTGTAACTTTACCTTGCTCTAATTTTGCATCGATAAAATCTTCTGCATCTGGATGATTGATAGAAACAGACAACATTAAAGCGCCTCTTCTACCATCTTGTGCAACTTCTCTTGTTGAGTTAGAATAACGCTCCATAAAAGGAACAATACCTGTAGATGTTAATGCTGAATTTTTTACTGGAGATCCTTTTGGACGAATGTGTGATAAATCGTGACCAACACCACCTCTACGTTTCATTAACTGAACTTGCTCTTGGTCAATTTTCATGATTCCTCCATAAGAATCAGATTCACCATTGTTACCAATTACAAAACAATTAGATAAAGATGCAATTTGAAAAGGATTACCAATACCTGCCATCGGGCTTCCTTGAGGAACGATGTATTTAAAATTTTTAATCGCGTCAAAAATTTCTTCTTCTGTTAATGGGTTCGCATATTTCTGCTCAACTCTTGCAATTTCTGATGCAATTCTTGTATGCATTTCATCAGGAGTGCTTTCATAAATATTGTCTAAAGAATCTTTTAGAGCATATTTATTTAACCACACACTTGCAGCTAATTCATCGCCCTTAAAGTAGTTAAGTGCAGCAGCTAAAGCTTCGTCTCTTGAGTAGGTTTTTCGAGGTGTCATTACAGTTTCAGTTTTCATAGTAAATTAGAAGATTTTTGAAAAATAAATATCACGCAAATATACAACCTAAAAGATGACAAAAGTCATAAAGTTTCAAGAAAAAAGCGTTAAGAGACTGGTAATTAATAATATAAAAAGTTATGAACACCAAAAAGTTAACAAATAATTTATTTTTATTGAATTCTCAGTGGATAAAATGAAGCTTCTAAATATCAGCAATTTAGAATTGATTTCGGCTCTTTTCCTTAGAAATAAATAGCGTATTAAACTAAGAAAAACTACAAAATAACACCTCTTTTTTACAACTGCATGAAACCACATTTTAAACTACGGGAAACCGTAAAAGAATCATTTCTATGACTATATTCTTACAGAAGTTATGTATTGGAATATGGATATTTATTTTGACGCATGGAGTTCGCTCTAATAACAAATCCAGAAGAATTTGAATGATAAGAGAATTAATAAATGTTTGCAGACTAGCTTTAGTATGTATAGAAAAACAAATTTTCTTTACATAATTACTTATCTTTGTATAGGAAACACGAAAATCTATACATAATGAGCAGTTTTGAACTTAAGAAATTACCACTTGTTGAAGATATTGAAACAAAAAAAATACTTAAGAAGTTAGCTTCTTCTCATAGAGCACTTGCTGAATTAAAAGGAGTCGTTTCAACAATTCCTAATGAAAATATATTAATAAATACTTTGGGACTACAAGAAGCAAAAGACAGTTCTGAAATTGAAAATATAATAACTACTCGAGATGATATCTATAAAGCTGAACTAAATTTAGATGGTTTTAAATCATTGAATGCCAAAGAAGTTCAAAACTACATCTCTGCATTAAAAATTGGTTTTTCTTTAATTAAACAAAAAAGAATATTAACGAATAATGATATTATTCAGATACAATCGGAATTAGAAAAAAATAATGCTGGATTTAGGAAAGTACCAGGAACCGAACTTAAAAATGCACTAACAGGAGAAGTCGTTTATACACCACCCCAAGACTACCAAATAATACTGAATCTAATGCAGAATTTAGAACAATTTATAAACAACAATTCTATTTCAGATTTTGACCCTTTAGTAAAAATGGCAATTATACATTTCCAATTTGAAAGTATTCATCCATTTTATGATGGAAACGGGAGAACAGGTAGAATAATCAATGTTTTATATTTGGTTATGAACGATTTATTAGACTTACCTATTTTATATTTAAGTGGTTACATAATTAAAAATAAAGGAGATTATTATAAATTATTACAAGAAGTTAGAATAACCAATAATTGGGAAAATTGGATTATTTATATGCTAAATGCAGTAGAAGAAATTTCAAAAGAAACACTTGTTCTCATAGATAAGATAAAAAAGTTAATGAGTCAATATAAAACAACATTAAGAGGGAATTATAAATTCTATAGCCACGAGTTACTAAATAACCTTTTCAAACACCCATACACAAAAATTGAGTTTATTGAAAAAGATTTAGGAGTATCACGAATCACTGCTTCAAAATATTTAAACCAACTAGCTAAAGATGGTTTACTGAAAAAAGAAAAACTAGGAACAGGTAATTATTATATCAACGAAAAATTAATAGAAATCCTAAAAAACAAATAACAATATACCTTTTATTAAGATCGTGCATCTTTAATAATTGAACGCAACAAATCTGAAATTATAGATTTGTAAAGTGTACATAAAACTACTACCAACACCAAAAAAATAACAAATAATTCATTTTTATTGAATTCTCAGTGGATAAAATGAAGCTTCTAAATATCAGCAATTTAAAATTGATTTCGGCTGATTTCCTTATAAATAAATAGCGTATTAAACTAACAAAAAACATTAAAAAACACCTCTTTTTTACAACTGCAGAGAACCACATTTTAAACTACGGGAAACCGTAAAAAAGCCACTTTTTTTGTTGTACTTTTATATGAGCTATGGATTGGAATGAGAATTGTTTTTATTCTGATGTATAAAACTTGAATTCAATTAAAAAAAAATCATCTATGAATAATAATGCAGCACAAAACTTATTACACTTAACCCTAAATAGTGGGTGGTATGTATCAAAAAAAATAGCAAAAACAGATAGTCAAACAGGTTCTTTTTTTTCAGTATGTTATTTAGTTGAAAAAGACGGTGAAACCTGTTTTATGAAAGCATTTGACTTTACAAAATTCTTATCTATTTCAACCCCTGGCACAAAAGTAGTTGATGTGATGAGTGATATGATAACTGCATATAAATATGAAAGAGATTTATCTGAGCACTGTAAAAACAAACACGTTACAAAAGTTTCTTTTGTAAAAGTTGCTGATGAAGAAATGATTTCTGGATATGCAATTTCAATTGTACCATATTTAATATTTGATTTGGCTGAAGGAGATGTTCGAAAAAAGCTACACTTTTCTACTGAATTGGATTATGCATGGCGATTAAATTCATTACATGATATTGCTGTAGGTTTAAAACAACTTCATTTAGTAGAAGTTTCACATCAAGATTTAAAGCCATCTAATATTCTTGTTTTTAATACAGATTGTAAGATTGGTGATCTTGGACGCTCAATGTGCCGAGATATTGATGGACCTTATAACAAAGAAAAATTTACTGGTGACTTTACTTATGCACCGCCTGAAATAATGTATGGTTATTTTGAAAGAAATTGGTTAAAAAGAGTTTTTGCTACAGATTGTTATCTTTTAGGCAGTTTAGTTGTATTTTACTTTACAGGAATTAGTATGTCTGCCCTTTTAAGAAAACATATACCTGATAATTTTAGTTGGGAAAAATGGACAGGCACATTTGGCGAAATAGTTCCTTATTTAGAAAATGGTTTTTCTAATGCTTTGAATGAATTCAGTTCAAATATTGAACGTAAAGATTTACAACCAGAATTAAGACAATTGGTAGAATACCTTTGCAACCCTTTTCCTGAAAAAAGGGGGCATCCGAAAAATATAAATTCAATTGGAAATAATTATAATATGGAACGTTTTGTAACAATATTAGATGTTTTAAAGAGAAAAGCAGAAATTAAAGTAAAATCATTGTAATGGCTAATATTTTTGAAGATACGGACAGAAGAGTTATTCCTAACTGGAGAAGTTTTGGAAAAAGTGTTGTTTTGGGAGAATTAAACTCATTTCAAAAAGAGAAAACTCATACAATAGATGATTATAGTATAGATGAGTACATAATTGATTGGAAAGTTAATAATACAATAATACACGCTTCTGATTTATTAAGTGCCGCAATTATAAATGATAAAAAGGAAAATACAGAAGTTAAAAATGCAGCAAAATTTATCTTAAATAATAAGAATAAATCAACATTTTCTCAAGTATCTCTTGCAGAAAGAATACTAAGTAAAAAATCCGATATAGATTTATCTACATTAATTAATCAGGTAACATTAGACAATTTGCCTACATTTATTAAAATAAATTCCATTCAATTAAAAATTAAAGAAACAAAAAGAAGCCTATCTCTTTACCCTTATAATCCTATTTTATATGTTGAACTTTCTAGATATTATTCAATATTAGGTCAAGAAAAAAGCTCAATAAACGCAATGAAAATTGCTATTCATCTTGGCGCAAATAATAGGTTTATTTTAAGAAGTGCTACAAGATTATTTGTGCACTATAACAATACTGATAACGAATATTTAGACTATATACATTCTATACTAAAAAAATCGCCACTAACTATATTAGACCCTTGGTTATTATCCGCAGAAATTTCAATTGCAACAATGAGAAGTAGGTCGTCTCGTTTTATTAAAAAAGGACTATCTCTTATTAATTCAAACAATATTTCCCCTTTTAACTTTACAGAATTAGCCAGTTCTTTAGGTACAATTGAATTATTAAATGGTAGCAATAAAAAAAGTAAAATACTATTTAATAAAGCATTAATAAGTCCAAATGATAATTCCCTTGCTCAAGTAGAGTGGGCATCAAAAAAAGATTTAAATATCAACATCGACCTAAATAAATTTAATGTTCAAATGAATTATGAGGCAATCACTTTGGACAGTTACCATAATTCTAACTATGATAATGCTCTACAAAATGCCGCCAAATGGTTTATTGACATGCCATTTTCAATAAAACCAATTTTATTTGGCTCAAATTTAGCAAGTACAATTTTAAAGGACCATAAAAAGTCAATCTCATTTTTGAATGCAGGTTTAGTTAGCCACCCAAATGACCCCCAATTAATAAATAATCTTGCATATGCTTTTTCAATGGATAACAGACCAGATGAAGCTTTGTTAGAATTAAATAAAGTCAAGAACCATAAAATTGGAGACTCCACAAAAGCCTGTTTAACAGCCACCAAAGGTTTAGCATATTTTAGAAGCGGATTACCTGAGCAAGGTAGAAGGTTATATCTTGATGCTATAGAACAAACTAATTCATCAAAAAACAAAAACTTAAATTGGATTGCTATATTGAATTATGCTAGAGAAGAAATTATCCTAAAATCTGAATTTGTAGAACCAATAATGAATGCTGTAAATAAAATCCCTGACAATTATAAAAATATCGAAATTAACGTTTTAAAAAATGATATTATAAAGGAGTATAAAAAATTGAAAGAATAAAAAACTAGCTACAACAAAATGTAAAAAAACATAGTGAGTTTTCTGCTAAACCCAAAGTTCTGTGCATATTAACAGAATCCACCAAACATAAAATTTGGAGTTTAATATGAAAAATTAAAGCAAGATATTTTATTTAGCTAGAAACGTGAGTACTTATTAACTAACCTATGTTTCTTATACTAACCGTTAGCAATATTAAAAACTAAAAAAAGTTGGCAGGAGGAGGAAGTATACAAGGAATGAGAACTAGTTTGAGTAATAATAAAAGATTACTCAGAAAAAAAAGTCTGTTCAGACCTGAAAGAACTTTTCTAAGTCTTAAAAGTGAATATATTGAATCTGCTGGTGGTGAAATAGCATTAAAAAAAGCTACTAAAGCACAATTAAGAACTATTCGATTAAAAATTATAAAAGAAAAGGAAAACGAATTTTATGCTATATGTATCTCGCTTCTTATTCTGCTTTTTATAATCGGTTTAGTTACTTACAATGTTAGTCAGAATAACAATGTTGCTAAAGCAGAAGTTGAAAAAACGCTATTAAAAGATAAAGTTGAAAGAAGTCTTGTCTATATTTTAAAAGGCGATAATTGGTTAAAAGAAAGAAGTTGGTATAATGCAATTTTCGAATATGAAATAGCTAATAAAATTTTACCAAACGATTATGTTATAAACCATCAATTAGCGAATGCATATAGCTTAAGATGTGAAAATGAATTTAAAGATTGTAAGAAAGGAAAAAAGTTAGTCGATAGATTGATAAAACAATTCCCAGAAAAAACTGAATTACTAGAACTAAAAGAACGTTTAAAGTATGAGTATTAATCACTCAAATCAGAAAAGGGATAATATTAGGTTAAAATTAATAATAACTAAAATATATTGAAAAAAAAATGGCGTTAATTAATTGTAAAGAATGTAACGAGAAAATAAGTGATAAAGCAAATAATTGCCCTAAATGTGGAATAAAACAGAATAAGAAAACTAATTCTTTTTCAATGATTATTTTTGGCATAATAACAGTAATTGTTATCGCATTTCTTTTAAATCAAAAAAATGAAAGCGAATTCGATTATAGAATTAATAAATCAAATATTTCTTTAGAAAAAACTAAAGTTAGTGTTGAAAATGTCCGAATAAATAAAGGAAATAAATTTGCTTGGTCAGTTGAGGGAATGATTAGAAATGAAACTTCATCTAACATAAAAGGTTATGTGAAAATTAAATTTCTGAATTCAAGCGGAGATATTGTTTATACGACAAAAGCGAAAGTTAACGATGGAGATTCTTTTTCTTCTGGACAATCTGCAAACTTTGACTATTTCACTGAACCTAAAAAATTTGAAGGAGTAACGAAATTTGGTGTGGAATTCATAGAGAAATAATAAACTAAAAAAAAACGGCTGCCAACAACGTATAATAAAAATCGCAACTTTCAATACGCAAATCCGTTCACAAAGCAAAAACTCCAATTACTTTAAAAGCATTTGGAGTTTTTTATTATTTAATAATGTCTTATTCTTAATATTCAAAAACACCAAACTCACTTGTAATCGTCAGTTTTTTAGTTGCTGATGCTTCTACTCGACCCACTATTTTAGCATCTACGTTAAACGATTTTGAGATTGCAATAATGTCTGCAGCAATTTCTGGAGAAACATAAATTTCCATTCTATGTCCACAGTTAAATACTTGATACATTTCTTTCCAATCTGTATTCGATTGTTCTTGTATCAACTTAAATAATGGTGGTATCGAAAACATGTTGTCTTTTACAATATGTAAATTATCTACAAAGTGTAATATTTTTGTTTGTGCACCACCAGAACAATGAATCATTCCGTGTACAGTTTCAGAATTAAATTCTGATAAGATTTTCTTAATAATTGGCGCGTATGTTCTTGTTGGAGACAATACTAATTTACCTGCATCAATAGGAGAATTTTCTACTGCGTCAGTTAGTTTTGTATTACCAGAATACACTAACTCTTCAGGTACAGCAGCATCAAAACTTTCTGGGTATTTTTCTGCTAAATATTTATGAAAAACATCGTGTCTTGCAGACGTTAATCCGTTAGAGCCCATTCCTCCATTATATTCAGTTTCGTAACTTGCTTGCCCGAAAGATTCTAAACCAACAATTACATCACCTGCTTTTATGTTTGCGTTATCAACAACATCTGTACGTTTCATTCTTGCAGTTACTGTAGAGTCTACAATAATTGTACGAACTAAATCGCCAACATCTGCAGTTTCTCCTCCGGTTGAATGAATGGTAACTCCAAAACCTTTTAAGTCTTCGATTAATTCTTCTGTTCCGTTTATAATTGCGGATAAAACTTCACCAGGAATTTTACTTTTATTTCTACCAATTGTAGAAGATAACATAATGTTATCTGTTGCACCAACACAAAGTAAATCGTCAATATTCATGATTAACGCATCTTGAGCAATGCCTTTCCAAACAGAAATATCGCCAGTTTCTTTCCAATACATATATGCTAGAGAAGATTTTGTACCTGCGCCATCTGCATGCATGATTAAACAATAATCATCATCATTTGTTAAGTAATCTGGTACAATTTTACAAAATGCTTTTGGAAACAAACCTTTGTCTATATTCTTAATTGCATTGTGTACATCTTCTTTTGATGCAGAAACACCTCTTTGTGCGTATCTTTTAGAAACTTCTTGACTCATGTTAGTTGTGTTGTTGTTGCGTTGTTGTCGAGTGCAAATTTAGTTTTTCTAAATTTTATATCAATAAAAAAAGCGAACGTTTTTTATCGTTCGCTTTTTTGATCATTTTGTTATTTATTATTCCCAATCTGGCATTGTTGCGTTTGTAAATAAATTTACTCTTTTAATACTTCCAGATAAATTTGTTTTGGTTACGTTTTTTTCAGAAATACCATCATTAGATGTGTTTACAAAAATAAGATACGCTTCATTTGGCGAAAAACGAGGATCTAAATCATTTGTTCCGCTTTGTTTTTCGTTTATAGAAGCATCAAAAAATGTTTTGTCTGTAAAATTATAAATAAACATTCTAGTATCTAACTGCCTATAACTTGTAGCCTGAAAATCAGAAACATCTCTAGAAAACAATAATTTATTACCCGATGCAGAAAAATTTAATCCTCCTAAAGCACCTTTAACCCCAGTAATTACAACATCCAAAACACTACCACTCAAACTAATAACTAAAATTGAACTATTATACCCCGTTTCATTATTTGTTTTGATTGCTATTTTTGATCCATCACTACTCCAATCACATTCTGTTATTAAACTACCATCTAATGTTTGATATATTCGTTGAAGACCACTACCATCAATATTTATTGAATACAACTTATCAAAATATGGGTAAAGTATTTTACTTCCATCAGCAGACCAAGAAAAATCCATTTCATTTAGGTTAAAACCTGCAACAGGTACTGAAGATGTTACTTTTTTAAGATCATCTCCATTCGTTTTCATCGTATATATATGTGCCTCATTATTATCAATTCTTAAAAAAGCGACTAAGTTTGGTATGTTACTCCTTCTAGGCCTCCATGAATTTAAATTTGAAGCTGTTAATTGAACTGTATTTAAAACCACATTATCTGAATCACTAAAACTTGAAGAATAAATTACATTATTTCCACCTTCATTTTTAACGTATAAGTACCTGTTTTCTGGATCTGCTTTAATTGTAAAAGACCGAAGACTACTTATAACCTCAGCATTAATATTATCGGTAACCTCAACACTCCAAAAGTATTTTGCGCCATATTTACAATCGGATAATGTGTAGCTTTTATCTACAAGATCTGTAATTTTGGTTACATCATTATTAAAATCGTTTCTAATTTCAATGGTATATGTTAACACGTCTTCATCCGGGTCACTTGCTTCCCATATCAATTCAACTTCATTCAATAAATCAACCGCTCCATCTTCTGGCGCTATCAATTCTGGTTTAGCAGGTGCTTTATTTAGCGCTGTAGAAATTTCCATTTCTAAAACAACATTTACAGTACCATTTACACTTACTGTTGCCCCTTCAAACTCATCTAAATACCCTTCCTTTGTAGCTTGCACTGCGTATTCTTGGGCTTCAATTTCCTCAAAACTATAAATTCCTTCAGCATCTGTAAAAACCGTATTATTTGTAGGTGATAAAGTTATTTTTACGTTTTCTAAAGGAACAAAACCCTCTTTTTTAACAACTTTACCTGTTAAATTCCCATATTCTATCAGACCAATACTTCCATCTTCTCCACAACTAGTAAAAAAGAGTGTAATCAATAATATTCTTATTACTTTTTTCATATGAATTTTGTTTAAAAATATACATTAATACCAGCTCCGTAACGAATAATTAGATCGTTTTTATCTCCAACAATTTGTCCATCTAAACTGTCACTTTGCAGTAAATTATATTCACCGTTTAAGAAAAAACCAACTTTATTTGTAATTAAATATTCAAAACCTAATCCGCCTTGAAATTTAAAAAAGGTATTACTTAAATTCTTTCTTGACACAGATCCAACCCCAACATATATGTATGGTGTAAATTTTTCATATGGTAAAACCATATATTCAATATTAAGCCCAGAAGCTATAAAAGTTCCACGAAACGTGTCTTTATTAGCTAACTCAAACCTACCTAAAGTACCCCAGAAATTAAATTTAGGGTCAACGAAAGAGTATTTTAACTTAAAATCAAAACCAAATTGAGAAGTTGGATTTGCATAATCTCCTTTTATCTGAGATAACCCCATTCCTGCTCCTACAGCTACCCTAGATCTTCTGTTTTCTACCCTTCTATCATAAAGCTCTGTTTTATCTGCCTCAACTTTTTCTTTTCTATACGCCTCTTTAACAACATTTACTGCTCCTTCACCTCCATTAGGTTTCCAAACACCACCAATAATACCTTCAACAATTAATAAGTCTACAGCTTTGTCTATTGCTTCTTTTACAGCTAATTGTGCTGGTTCATTTTTAGTGACTCCTGTTTCTACCTCTAACAATCTTCTTAAGGATACATACCGATATAAATTTGCTGAAATACCTTGGGATAAAATAGTTTTTGAAACATATACGTTCTTTAAAATTTCCCCAGTTGATGTAGATACTGCTCTTAGGTAAACTGTAATTCTGTCTTGACGATATTGGTTAGACATTCCTGCCCCAAAATACCGCAATCCAGATCCTCCTGTTATAATATTTGAATCGTAAGAAACAACACCTCCTTCAATGATTGTACCTGCAAAAAGTAAAGGTGGCATTGTTACCTTTTGACCATTTGCATATTCTTGACGTGTATTTCTAATTATTTGTCGTTCGTTTAAAAGGTTTCCGATATTTTCTCTTTCGATAGGTCTAAACCATCCAGATTCTTCAAGTGATTTTAGTAAAATGGTGGTTCCTCCTTGGGTTACAGCTGTACTAAATGTAGATCCATTTTCAACTGGTTTGTATTGCCCTGTTTGGTCTCTAAATTTATAGACACCAACAATAATTTTATCTGATGGAAGAAATTTTTGGGCTAGAAATTCAGGCGAGGTATTCTCTCCAATTCTAGCTTTTTTCTGATTAAATGGTTGATTAAAATAAGCGCCGCAACTTGTTAACAGACTAATCATTAACAAGTAAATAATACTTGTAAACTTTCTCATAGAAATTTTAGTTAGCGTCAGGGATTGTTATTAAAGTTTGCTCACCTGTAGCAATATTAAGAATATTAACATTTAATCCGTTTGTTCCTGGAGTAATTTCAACTACCAAATCTCCAAAAGTATAAGTACCAACAGCAAAAGTTGTATCACCTAACTGTTGTTGAAATAAACTTGACGATAACGAACTAAGTAACCTGTTATTTAAACCACTCGTAAAGTTTTCTAAAGCGGTTGTTGTAGTGTTTTCAGCTTCTTGTTCAGTAAAATCATTCTGAGCTGTGGCAGATGCCAAAATTTGCTGGTAATTAAAAGTACTACCTCCAAAAAATGGACTTATTGGTGTATATACCAAATCTTGTGAATACACAAAACTGGAAATTAAAATGAAAATAAATAGTATCTTTTGTCTCATAACGAATAGTTTTTTTTGATTTCTAAATTTTGTTTTGAAAAGTAGATTTTCTTTTTTGGTTATATGCTCTTAATTTCCTCATGGCTATTACAACATTAACTTTTAAATAATCCTCTTCTGGTCTCGCAAAGAATTCATGAATTTTTTTTCTATCAACTTCTATTGATAAAATACTACTTCTTCCCATTGCTGGTTTTTCAACTATCTTTATTATAAATGGATAATTTTTTCCTGTAACTAAATATTCTTTGTAAAAAAAATCATGATAATCCTTACCTATCTTGGTCATAGCTTCATCTATAACGATACCTTTAATTAAATACTGTTCTTCATTTACTGGTTTTTCAACTGCAATTTTTCCATTTGATGAGAGAAATAATGTATCTCTATGTATTAGTTTATTTTTGTATTTTATAAATAGATATACTCTTAATTCTTCATCTTTTTTAAGATTGATTTTAATTGTTGACAACTGTTTCTCTTCATTTGGCTTCAATGAAAAATCATTAGATTGATTGTTTTTAGATAAATTTCCTGAATTTCCTTTTTTAAGTACTACAAAAATGTAACTAAGATCGTTTATAAAGAATAACTCTTCGTTTAGGACTTGAGCTCTTAAAGTTAAAAAATCATCAATTTGAGCTAAAACAATTTCCCCTTTAACTTTATATGTATCAAACTCTTGAGTATAATAAAAAGGTGTGAAAAAAATATTTAAAATAAAAAAAAATATAACTTTATTTTTCATATAATTTTAATTACTAATAGTTAATAATACTCATTTTTGCTCCCCCAAACTGAGATATTATAAGGTTTTGAAACATCGTATTTGTGCCTGTTATTTTTAATAAGTTACCATCGCCTGTTTGTAACACACCCAAATTAACCGATTGATTGTTTCTATAATTTATAAATTGATAATTATTTCTATCTCCTATTTGATATACAGTATGATCTCCACTAGCATAGTTATCTTCTATATTTACAAAATTTTCGTTCCCTATTTGTTTTAATGAAATTGTACTAATTGTTTGTTGTGACTCACATTGCAAATCACCTGTAGTACTACCTTGCAATTGTTGTGTATTGTATTTTAATTGATTTGAAAAATAACTCGATGATTTTTCAGCTTGAGCATTCATTAAAAAAGAAAACAAGAAAATAAGAACAATTGATATTTTTTTAATTGACTCCATCTTTTCTAGGTTTTAAAATTAAAAAAATGAAGTGAGAACAGTATTCTCACTTCATTTAAAAGTATTAATTATTGAACACTATTTGTTTGAGATACTTGAGCAGTATTCAAATTACCTGATTGTTTTACACAAGAAGCGTTTTTAAATCCTAAAACTGCAGTTTGATTAACTAAACTTGAGTTCTCGTTACCAATTTGGTTAACATTACTACTGTTTCTTGCCATGTTAGCATCTTGAGTAACACAAGATATATTATCATTACCTACTTGATTTACTGTAGAGAAGTTTGTATTCCCTTCGATATCACCAATCATAGTTTGAGTTTCAACAGAAATATTTCTTTCTCCTGTTTGATAAAGTGAAGCAGAGTTATTAGAACCTACTTGTACTTGTTGAGCACCGTTATCGTCTCCAACTTGATTCACAAAAGCAATGTTGCTAAAAGAATCATTTGTACCACTATTCTGATCTTGAACTACTGTATTTCTATTACCATTTGTATAAGCTGTAGCTTCATTATTGTCATAACGTTGCTTTTGAGAGGTTTTATTTCCTTCTCCATTTTGTTCTGCATAAGCAAAATTACCTTCTGAATTCATAGCTGTATCATGTCCAACATCTTGAATAGCATAATTGCCGTCTCCTACTTGATAAATACGACCTTCATTACCATTACCAAATTGCTTGATACTTGCACCATTGTCAAAACCTATTTGCTCAGTAGATGCTATATTACCAATTTTCGGATCAAATTTATCGTTATTCTGTCTTATTAAAGACATGTTACCCATACCTTCTTGAATTCCGAGAGCTTGATTAAAGTCTCCAACTTGTCTCACTGCAACCTTGTTTCTCCCTTTTTTCATAAAGTCATCTGGTACATCTATTTGATCTACTTCACAATTAGCTTCAGCTGGTAATGCATCAGTTACAAAACCTATTACAACATCTGGTGTTCCAGTAGTTTGATTGATTATGGCACTTTGACCAGTTACTAAACGTTGGTTAGGGTCAAGATCTTGACCATTAGCGTTTTGTGCAAAAGACATTCCTGTGGCTAAACACATAGCCATTATTATTAATTTTTTCATGATATAATTTTTAAATACGTTTGTTAAAATTTAGCACAACAAATCCAATACAAATTGAAATTCAATAAAATTGAATAAGAAATGCAGTTATAAATTTTTAGGGGTATTTAAAATTGTGGAAGTAAATAAAAGTTATAAAAATAACTAGTTTTACATTTTCAATCAATTCATAAAGCTATGAATTGTAATTAACTATAGTGTTCGATCGAACGCGTTTAAACGTATACCAAATATAATAAATTTTTACATTAAAAACCAAGAAATATATATATATTTTTATCAACACAAAAAAACACATAAACCCTTAAAAATAAGAATATTACACACATAGTGACACGAAGATAAAATATAAAACAGCCAAGAACAGGTATAAAATTACATTTATATTTCTATTATTTATGACAATCTAAAGCGCACCATTTACTATCTAGTAAACAATAATTCTCGATATTTTGTGAGTGGCCATAAATTATCATCAACCATCGTTTCTAATTGATCACAATGATACCTTATATCTACAAAAAACGGTTTTACTTTAGTACTATAATGTTCTGCTAATTTTAACCCAACATGTTTATTAGCCTTTACCTTTTCTTCTTCCATCTTAAAAACTAAAGCGTTAATTTGCGTAATATGATTAGAGATAATCATAATTAACTCT
The DNA here is from genome assembly GCF_002163675.1 of Polaribacter sp. SA4-12. Lineage (NCBI taxonomy): Bacteria > Pseudomonadati > Bacteroidota > Flavobacteriia > Flavobacteriales > Flavobacteriaceae > Polaribacter > Polaribacter sp. SA4-12. The sequence continues at coordinate 1,951,111 of NZ_CP019334.1, forward strand.
ATTTGTTCTTTTGCAATATTTTTATATTCATCACCAAAAATTTCTTTTAGATTTTTAGTGTTTTCTAATAAGGTATTCTGATAAATAATAGCTGTTGGTACAACATGATTTCTTGCAATATCTCCCAAAACACGCCCTTCTATTTGTACTTTTTTAGTATATGATTCTAAATCAATTTCATATCGAGCTTCAAGTTCTACCCTACTCATTACCTCCATCTCTTCAAATAAAGAAATTGCTTTATCAGAAATTTTTACTTTTAAAGCTTCTGGAGTTGCTTTATTATTGCTTAAACCGCGTTTTTCCGCTTCCTTTTCCCAAGCTTCTCCATAACTATCACCTTCAAAACGAATTGCTTTAGAGTCTTTAATATACTCTCTAAGAATATTAAAAACAGCTTCGTCTTTTTTTAAACTTTTCTCATCAATTAAAGCATCAACCTCTATTTTAAATTCTTTTAATTGTTTTGCAACAATTGTATTTAAAACGGTCATTGGTATTGCACAATTTGCTGAAGAACCTACTGCTCTAAATTCGAATTTATTTCCTGTAAACGCAAAAGGAGATGTTCTATTTCTATCTGTATTGTCTAATAAAATTTCAGGAATTTTACCAATAATATTCAGTTTTAAATCTGTTTTTTCCTGCGGAGAAAGCTTTCCTTTGGTTACGTTTTCTAACTCATCTAAAACAGCAGATAACTGACTACCAATAAATACAGAAATGATTGCTGGAGGTGCTTCATTTGCTCCTAATCGATATTCATTACTTGCAGATGCTATAGAAGCTCTTAACAATTCTTCATACGTATAAACCGCTTTTATAGTATTTATAAAAAAGGTAAGAAATTGCAAGTTTTTCATTGGTGTTTTACCAGGACTTAACAAATTGGTTCTGTCATCTAAAGATAATGACCAGTTATTATGTTTCCCAGAACCATTGATTCCTGCAAATGGTTTTTCGTGAAATAATACTTTAAATTTATGTCTTCGAGAAACTTTCTGCATCACATCCATCAATAATGAATTATGATCTACTGCTAAATTTGCTTCTTCAAAAATTGGAGCAACTTCAAACTGATTCGGAGCTACTTCATTATGTCTTGTTTTTACAGGAATACCCAACAACATACATTCTTGTTCTAAATCTTGCATAAAACTCATTGCTCTTGCAGGAATTGTTCCAAAATAATGATCATCTAATTGCTGTCCTTTTGCAGGCGTATGCCCTAATAATGTTCTACCAGTTAGTTGTAAATCTGGTCTAGAAAGTGCCAAAGCATCATCAATTAAAAAATATTCTTGTTCCCAACCTAACGTAGCGCTTACTTTGTTTGCATTTTTATCAAAATATTTACAAACTGCTGTTGCGTGAGTATCAAGTGATTGTAAAGCTCTTAACAATGGTGTTTTATTATCTAAAGCTTCTCCTGTATAGGCTACAAAAATAGTAGGAATACAAAGTGTCGTTTCATAAATAAATGCTGGTGAAGTAGGATCCCAAGCTGTATATCCTCTTGCTTCAAAAGTATTTCTGATTCCACCATGAGGAAAACTTGATGCATCTGGTTCTTGCTGAACGAGTTGTTCACCATCAAATTTTTCCATGGCCAAACTACCATTGATCGATTCGAAAAAAGCATCATGTTTTTCTGCAGTTGCACCTGTAAGTGGCTGAAACCAATGTGTATAATGAGTTGCCCCTTTAGACATTGCCCAATCTTTCATACTTACTGCAACTTGATCAGCAATTTTTCTGTCAATTTTAGTTCCATGCTCAATTGCATTCATCACACTTTCATAAGCAGCACGTGTAAGATACTGTTGCATAGCATGTTTATTAAAGACGTTTTGACCAAAAAGTGTTGATCTTTTTTCGTTCTGAACCACCTTTATAGGGTTTCTATGCAATGTTTCTTGTAAAGCGTTGAATCTAATCCTTGACATATTACTAATATTTTCTACTTATATTTAACTTTAAGCAAAGATACCCTTTCAAAATTAGGGATAAAATTATTTTTTACTCATTTTCAATATTTTACCCCTCTTTTTTTTGATATCTAGTGAAAATATTTGATTTTTGTAACAGAAACATCACATAAACAATTATATATCATGGCAAAAATTAAATTAGAATACCTTTGGTTAGATGGTTACACACCAACTCAAAACTTAAGAAGTAAAACTAAAGTAGAAGAGCACGAAAATTTTCAAGGAACAGTTGAAGAATTAGGTCTTTGGTCTTTTGACGGTTCATCTACACAACAAGCTTCAGGTGGGTCATCTGATTGTATTTTAAAACCAGTTGCTATTTATCCAGATCCTAAGAGAATCAACGGTTATTTAGTTATGACTGAAGTAATGAATGCTGATGGAACTCCACATGCTTCTAACGCACGTGCAACTATTGAAGATGATGATAATGATTTCTGGTTCGGATTCGAGCAAGAATACTTTATTATGAATACTGATACTGAATTACCTTTAGGATTCCCAAGAGGTGGTTTTCCAGCTCCACAAGGAATGTACTATTGTTCAGTTGGTGGTAGACACACTCATGGACGTGATTTAGTTGAAGAGCATGCTGATTTATGTATTGACGCTGGATTAAACTTTGAAGGAATTAACCAAGAGGTTGCATCTGGACAATGGGAATACCAGTTATTTGCAAAAGGAGCTAAAAAAGCAGGAGATGAAATTTGGGTATCTAGATATTTATTAGATCGTTTAACTGAAGGTAAAGGAATGTACATTGAGTACCACCCAAAACCATTAGGAGATACTGATTGGAATGGATCTGGAATGCATGCTAATTTTTCAAATACAATTTTAAGAACTTGTGGTTCTAAAGATAAATATATTGAAATTTGTGAAGCTTTCCGTCCATTAGTAAAAGAGCACATTGAAGTTTATGGAGCACATAATGAGCAACGTTTAACTGGTGATCACGAAACTGCATCTATCCATGATTTCTCTTGGGGAATTTCTGATAGAGGAGCATCTATCCGTATTCCAATTATCGCTGTAGAAAAAGGATACAAAGGATGGTTAGAAGATAGAAGACCTTCTTCAAATGCAGATCCATATAAAGTTGCTGCAAGAATTATTAAAACTGTAAAACCAGTTAAATAATCTTACATCTTTATAATACAAAAACGCTAACATTAATTTGTTAGCGTTTTTTTTATGTGATTTTTGATTTTATTTTTAATGAGTTATTACATTCTATTCATTCATTTATTCTTGTATAAATTCCCCAAACACACATAGAAAATTCTCCAGCCACAAACTCGACCCTTCTATTTGACAATTCAATCCAAAATCGGTTGAGTGATTTCGTCTCTCCATAAAGTGGATCTTTGACAAAAATTGTTTCATAGTTTGATTTCCATCCGTAATCCCAAATATTAATTTCTTCTATTTCAAAATATTCACCATCAGCTATTGCTTTTTAGAATTTCCACTCGTTATTCATTTCAAATGTAGGTTACCACTTATTTCGGAGTACTTATTATTAATATCTAAATCGTGAAATAAATAAAGGTAGCATATGTTGCTAATAAAAGAACACCATCTTTCCAGTCTAAACGATATCCTTTAGGAATAAAGACTAACGGCAATACAATAAAAGAAATTCCTAACATCCAGAAAATATCACTTGTTAGCAAACCTAAATCTGTTACTGCAACAGGAGTTATTATTGAAGTAATTCCTAAAACAGCTAAAATATTAAACACATTAGAACCGATAAGGTTTCCTAAAGAAATTGCTTTTTCCTTCTTTAAAACGGCTATAATTGATGCTGCAAGCTCAGGAACACTTGTTCCAATAGAAACAACAGTAACACCGATAACACGTTCACTTACTCCAAATTCTAAAGCCATAGAAGTAGCGCCTTTTATTAATAACTCTGACCCTCCCCAAAGCCCAAGTCCTCCTAAAACAAAAAACAGTACAATTTGATATACAGGTAAAGGCTCATCATCTTCTGGTAACTCATCAACAACAGCAGTTTTTTGAAAGCGCAAAAGATATATTAGAAAGATTATTAAAAAAGATAACAATACAATCCCTTCGTTTTGAGTAATAACTTTATCACCACTTAGAAAAAAGTACAATAAGACTGATGCAATCATCATAACAGGCCAATCCGTTTTATAAAAACTTTTTTGAACATGCATTGTTCCAAACAATAAAGTAATTCCTAAAACCAAACCTAAATTAGCAATATTAGAACCAATTACATTTCCTAAAGCTAAATCTGAAGCCTCACTTAAAGCCGCATTTATACTCACAATTAATTCGGGTGCTGAAGTTGCAAAGGAAACTACAGTCATACCAATAACTATTTTTGGTATGTCTAATTTTAAAGATAAAGCAACTGCTGACTTTAACAACCAGTTTCCTCCTAAAATTAACAACACCAAACCACTAATTATTAATAAAAAATTCATGAATTATAATTTTGCACGAATATACATTTTTATCACTTTAAGAAGAAGTGAAAAAATAGAAAGGCAAAAAAAAGTAGTATTAGGAACACATTTCTCTTTAATTTTTAAAAACTAAATAAAACCACCCTTTAAATACTAACAGTATTATATCTAAATTAAAAATAAAATTACATATAGAAACAATTTAGAAGCATATTAAATTACATATTAAAACATATTTAATCATTTTGGTTATAAACATAAAATCATTTCAGATAATAAGTAATATTTCATTTGGCAAACAGACTCCAGTGGTTATATATTGATAAGACAATATAAAAATTAACCCAAATTATTAACCCAAACACCCAAAACTACTATGATTATTATCTTAATTAAATTTATTAAAATGTTAACTGAAATTATATTTCATATATTATTTTAAAAAAATAACCAAACAACAGAAAAAGAGAAAGAAAAGTAGCTTATCTTTAAACAACTCAATCTTTAATGGATGAGTTGTTTATTTTAGTAAATTTGAGAACTAATTTACGACCAATGAAAAAACAAGCTTTTAAAATTCTTGCAAAGATTAACAAATTGATCTTACCTTCCTTTACAAAGAAAGGGTTGGATATTTCTAGAGCATCAAAATTTCAACTCGCTATGGTTGGGTGGAGAGCTTTTGTAACTAAAAATTCATTAAACTAAAAAACAAAAATTATGTCAGAAGATTATACCAAAGTATTTACTGATGATTCTATATTAGTAAATAGATTACAGACCTTATTAAATGATGCGAAAATTGACTCTAAAGTGTTTGACAGAGTTGAATCTGGTAGATTAGCTGGTTTTGGTGTTCCTATAAATTCAGTTGAATTATTTGTTCTAAATACTGATTTAGAAAAAGCACAACCCATCGTAGATCTTTACAAAGAAAAAATTAATTCGTAAAAAAACGTTTTAGATTTCTTAGTTTCAATAAATGCTATTATATTTGCACCCGCTTAACGGCCATGTGGCGCAACTGAATAGCGCACTTGATTACGGCTCAAGAGGTTGCTGGTTTGAATCCAGCCATGGTCACCACTAAAACCAGTACTTTCCAACGATTTGGAAATTACTGGTTTTTTCTTTTGCATACCTTTCGCACACTTTCTTTTAATTAAAATGATTAAACACCAACCCCTTAAAAAACTAATTAGAAGTAAGTTAAAATTATTTCGGGATATTTTCAATAAAAACAACACACTATATAAATCATAGTTAACAATAACACCTATCAAAATACAGTAACAAAAAAAAACACTATCATAAAATTTATTAGTATCACTTTATAAATAAGTATTATTTCGTTTACAACGATTTCTCAAGACAAATGAGAGTGTTAGAAGTATTATATTCATTTCCCTTACCTAAACAAATGAACCTTAGCAAGAAGAAATAGTCACAAATACTTATTTTTTTATACAAGAGAAAGTTTTTTTCATTTACAGTATAATGCAAATAGAAAAGACCCTGAATAAAAATTCAAGGCCTTTTCATCTAACCAAACTTAGTATAAAAACTAACTACTACTATCTTTAAAAATCTTTACAGATCCATATATTACGGCTATGAGAAACAACGCTACTGTTAGTCCGTCTATTGGTAAACCTGGAGGAGGAGGAGGAGGTGCTGGAGGAGGGACAATTTGTCCATATCCTAAAGCAGGAGCTATAAAAACTATTAAAACTATTATGATTCTTTTAATCACCATTCTCTTATCTCTCGTTTATATGACTTATTTTATTTCTTAAAGTCACTACAAATAAAGAATAAAATAGGCTTTTTTATATTTTTTTTCGATGAATTGCACTTTAGTGAAGATATTACTCAATCATTAGACGATATGAGGAAATACTATATCGTTATATTTTTACTAATTATTCTGATATTTGTGGAGGTTTATAGAAAGAACTTCACTCTAGGCTAAAAAAATGAAAATGCTTTTTCCTTAGGATAAACTGCTATAAAGATTCAGCTTTCTTTAAATTATTGATTTTAAATCTAACACAGAACACCTACATGATTAATTAAACTCACCATGCAACCAATTCATTCGAGTAGTTATCCAATCCTTTAAATGATGTACTTCTTCTGAGTGCGTATTATACCAAATCGGATTAGGCCATATATAAACCCCTAAAGTTGGCCATGTTTCGTAGTTTTTAACTTGAGAGCGATCTAAATACTCACCATAAGCATCAATTTTATCAAGAATAACATCTGTATTATTATAGAAATACATGAATCGTTCTTTTACTTGATTTTCAAAATTAGGATCTTCAAACAAACGTTTGTACCATGGATTTTCTTTTACCCAAAAACCTTCAGCATACCTAGAATCTGCATAATCTACATTTCCATATGAAAGATCAAAATCCCAAATAGGACCCATTTTAATTTTTTCTCCTGGAACATAGTTAAAATAAATACTAGAATACCATTGAGCATCTACAGTCTTTGCAATTTCTTGTATTAAATACCAATCTATAAAACTAGATACATCAATATACCTCTGATAACCAACTTGCGAGTCTTTAAAATTATTACCAAATAACGCAGCTTCAAAATCGTTTATATAATTTTTGATCAAATTAAACGCTGCACTATTATAATCTACAGAAGGTTCTTTTATATTAAACACATTTGTTGAATGAAATTGAGAGAAAATTGTTGGTTGAAAAAATACATCATCAACATCTATTCGATGGTCTTGATCAATTTCAATCAAATAACCATTGTCAGGAAGGTTCAATCGGTTGGTTTTAACTTCTACTTTTTGGGTAACTAAATAAGTTCCGTTGTATTTATCATTCAAAAACACTTCTGCATATTCTGCTTTTGGAGTATACTCTAAATTACTCATCGCTCCTAAATCTAAAGATATTTTATTTCTCATGAGAGATTTATCAGAATACTCCGCTAGAAACAACCATTTTTTATCTTCTTCCATCCCTAACATTGGTGTTTTATCTCCAAATTTTAGTTGATAGGGTTTTTTAGGATGCAAAAACCACGTAGAATTTCCTCTACCCCTAATTTTCATTTCTTGAGTAGTCAGATCCTCAAAATAAAGACCTCCTTTTACAGTTACAGATCCTTCAACATAATTTTCTTTAGAATCGATAGCTGCATTATTTGTGTTTATTAAAATTCGTGGAAGACCAGTAAAGTAGGAAATTTCTATATAGTACGTTTTAGAATCTGTAGTAGTATTGTTAGAAACAATATAAGCTAATACTTTATTAAAATCATTACCATTTACACCTGTCGTTTGTTCTATATCATTAACTTTAACGCTACCTCCAACAATTTCAAAAGATGCGACTAACGCTTCTATATTACACAAATAATTAACTGAACCTGAATACGTATCTACTCCATCAAAAGTTAAATTTATATCTTGAGTTAAAGTTGAATTAAATTCTGATAAAAATGAAAAGGAAGTCATTTCTATAGGAAGATTTGTTACATAAGAAACCTCAATAAAATAGCTTTTAGAACTCGTGTTTTCAGCATTCGACAACACATACTCTAACGTTGTTTTAAAATTATTACTACTAACAGAACTTATTTGTAATACATCGTTTATAGTAACATTATCTGCAATAGACTCGTAAGTTGCTACTAAACTTTCTATATCCAAGAAATAATCAAAAGCCCCAGAAAAGGTATTAACTCCATCAAAAGTTAATACTAAATCTTCTGTGATTGTAGAATTAAACTCCGACAAAAATGAAAATGAAATCATTTCTACAGGAATTGGCGCTACAACAACATCTTCTTTATTACAAGAAATTATGATAAGAAATAAAAGTAGAAAGTATTTTTTTATTGCGCCTTTAAAAATGTAGTGATTCTCAGATAACATAACGATATAGTTTATAAATGGGAAACTATTACAATCGTTTGACTTGGTGTTATTTTACACCAATACAAAAACCATACAAAAACGAATTTGTAGACTATTTAGCGTTATAGAAACGCCTTTCTTTAAAAAAACAAATTAAAGCACTTAAGAAAAAGACACTATTTAATCTAAATACTGCTTAATAGCAATACGATGTGCAGGAATACTTTTGTCGTAATTTTCTACTAATATTTCTAAAATCTCTGGTGGTTTAACTCCGATATCTTTTTTAGATTGATATCTAGAAACATATAAATTATAGGTAGCGTTCTTCTTTTCGAAAATTAAAAAATGAGTTTCATTTAATTCTGTAAAGCAAATTTCGCTTCCAGAAAAGGCCTCTGAAGCATCTAAAAAGAAAGTTGAAAACTCATAATACTTAAAAACATTTTCCATAATTATATCAATTCTGCAGATAAACCTAATTGTAGTAATTTAGAACATCTTGGTTCTAAATATTTATATTCTCCAGACTTTACTGTACATTTTCCTTTATAATGAACTAAAGTTGCACATTGTTCTGCTTGTTCAAAAGTATGCTCACAAACATCAATTAAAGCGTCTATTACATGATCAAATGTGTTAACATCATCATTATGTAATACTATTTCATGTTGATGTGTTTCTTCCTCTAAGACATCAACGTCTTCTTGAATTTTTTCTTTTGTACTCATAATCACAAAATTACAACTTATTGTACTTCAATGCAACCCAATTATTTCTCTCTATAAAAGTTTCTAATTTTAAATCATATTTAGATACTTCTGCATCAATAATAGGTATGTCTTCTTGATAAAAACCACTTAAAAGTAAAACGCCATTTTCATTTAAGCAATTTGCATACACTTTCATATCCATCAACAAAATGTTTCTGTTGATATTGGCAATAATAACATCATACTTTTTATTAATTAAAAGCGATGAATCTCCTTCATAAACAGAAATATTTTTACAATTATTTCTTTCTACGTTTTCTAATGAGTTTTCATAACACCAGTTATCAATATCTATAGCATCTGTAGGTTTTGCACCTTTCATTTCAGCAAAAATTGCTAAAATTCCAGTTCCACATCCCATATCTAATACCTTCTTATTTTCTAAATCTAATTTTAATAAATGCTGAACCATCATGTGTGTCGTTTCATGATGACCTGTACCAAAACTCATTTTTGGCTCTATTACAATATCGTATTTTAAATTTGGATTCTCATGAAATGGCGCACGAATACTAACAACATCGTCTACTTGAATAGGTGTAAAATTCTTCTCCCATTCTGCATTCCAATTTGTTTGTTCAACTTCATTTTGATTATATTCAATCGAAAACTCATCAGAATTTAAAACAAAAATACTATCTAGAATATCAGCACTCCAATCTTCTTTTTGAATGTAACCTGTAACTCCATTTTCGTTTTCAACAAAACTCTCAAAACCAACATTGCCTAATTCTGCAATTAAAATTTCTGTTGCTGGTTCTTTAGGTGTTACTGTAAAATTGTATTCTATATAAATATTATCCATAAACTTGTCGTAAAAAAAAAAATGCATCAAGATTTTTAAAATCTCGATGCAAATTTATTGTAAATATCTTTAAATACGATGCTTAAATAGCTTTAATAATTCCTGTAAAGTCATCTACGTTTAAAGCAGCTCCACCAATTAAACCTCCATCTACATCTGGCTTAGAAAAAATTTCTTCTGCATTTGCAGGTTTTACACTTCCTCCGTATAAAATAGAAACATTATCTGCCACTTCTTTATTGTATTTTTTCTCAACAATACTTCTAATAAAAGCATGCATTTCTTGTGCTTGTTCTGCACTTGCAGTTTCACCTGTTCCGATTGCCCAAACTGGTTCGTAAGCTAAAATAATACTTTTCCAAGCACCTGCTTCTAAATGAAATAATGCATTTGCTATTTGGCTTTCTACTACTGCAAAATGATTATCAGATTTTCTATCTTCTAACAATTCTCCAAAACAAAAAATAGTTTCTAAATCATTTGCTAAAATAGCATCCACTTTTGCTGCTAAAGAAGCATCAGTTTCATTAAAATAAGTTCTTCTTTCAGAGTGACCTAAAATAACAGTTTTAATTCCGATTGCTTTTAACATATCTGCAGAAATCTCACCTGTATAAGCGCCATTTTTAGCTTCATGCATGTTTTGAGCTACAACTTCTATTTTAGATTTTTTAGCTGCTTTTAAAGACGCAGATAAGTTTACAAAAGTAGGAGCAACAATTACACGAGTATTTTTTAATTTTACATCTTTAATTGCCTTTTTTAAATCTTTGACAAGTTTTTTGCTCTCACTCTTATCATTATTCATTTTCCAGTTACCAGCTACTATTTTTGTTCTCATAATTGTTATTTTATCACCTAAAAGGTTGTATTAATTTTTATTTATTTATTCAATTTATTTATGATGTAAATTTAAGAAATGGAAAAACAAAAATCAATGAGAAATTCAAATAGTTACGATAACGTTTTATATAGATTTTTTTAAAGCAGTAATAATGTCTTTATCTGAAGCATCAGTAGCTTTAAAGAGTGTTATCTTTCCGTTTTCATCAACAACAAGATATCTAGGAATCCAACTAACATTTAAAAAATCTACCAAATCTCCATTCTTCATTCCTTTTGGTAAATTATAATGTTCCCCTATCACTTTATAACGTTTTACACCTCTTTTCCAAGAACCAACTCTTTCATCAACAGATAAAAACAAAAACACCACTTCTGGAAATTCTTTTTGAAGCTCTTTTACCTTTGGCATTCCTGCTAAACAATCTCTACACCAAGAAGCCCAAACATCAATTAAAATTTTTTGTCCTTTATGTTGATTAATTACTTCATGAAGTGTTGAAGGAACATCTTCTAAATTATATAATTTTTCATTTAAAGCTTTTTCTGAAAACTCAGTAGGAGTTTCAAAATTACAACTCAAAATGATGCATAGTAAAACTAAAATTGATACTTTTTTAAACATGTATTGGTTTTTATTTTTTGTCTTATAATATATCTATTACTTACAAATAGACGCTTTATTTAAAAACAAAAATACTTACTTTTGCGTAACTTTTAGAAAACAAATGACAACACAACAACTTATTGCCCAAATTAGAAAGAAAAAATCATTTTTATGCATTGGATTAGATGTGGATTTAAACAAAATCCCATCGCATCTTTTAAAAGAAGAAGATCCTATTTTTGCCTTTAACAAAGCAATTATTGATGCGACTCATCACCTGTGTGTTGCTTACAAACCCAATACTGCTTTTTATGAAGCTTATGGTATAAAAGGTTGGCAATCTTTAGAGAAAACAATTCAATATTTAAATAGTAATTACCCTGAAATTTATACAATTGCAGATGCAAAACGTGGAGATATTGGTAACACCTCAACAATGTATGCAAAAGCATTTTTTGAAGATTTAGCGTTCGATTCTGTTACGGTTGCTCCTTATATGGGAAAAGATTCTGTAGAACCTTTTTTAGCTTTTAAAGACAAACATACCATTATGTTAGCCTTAACTTCTAACGAAGGCGCTTTCGATTTTCAAACAAAGGAAGTGAATGGTAGAGAATTATACAAAGAGGTTTTAGAGACTTCTAAAGGATGGAAAAATTCTGAAAACTTAATGTATGTTGTTGGCGCTACAAAAGCTGAATATTTTGCTGAAATTAGAAAAATAGTACCTACTTCTTTTCTTTTAGTTCCTGGTGTTGGAGCACAAGGAGGTAATTTACAAGATGTTTGTAAATATGGTTTATCAGAAAATGTTGGTTTGTTAATTAACTCTTCTAGAGGAATTATTTATGCTTCGAACAATAAAGATTTTGCTGCTAAAGCTACTGTAAAAGCTGAAGAATTACAAAAAGAAATGTCAGAAATTTTAAATCAATAATTTAATGAAATTACAAGATCAAATAGGAAGAATTTTAGAGTTCAAAGAAACTCCAAAAAGGATTATTTCTCTTGTACCAAGCTTAACTGAGTTATTAGTAGATTTAGGTTTAGAAGATTGTATTGTTGGTATTACAAAATTCTGCATTAGTCCTACACACTTAAAACAAACCAAAGCAATTGTTGGTGGAACAAAAAATATTAATGCTGATAAAATTAAAGCTTTAAATCCTGATATAATTCTTTGCAACAAAGAAGAAAATAGTAAAGAAATTGTAGAAATTTGCGAAGCAATAGCACCTACGCATGTTTCTGATATTTTTACGATTGATGATAATTTAGAATTGATCAATCAATATGGAATACTATTTTCTAAAGAAAAGGAAGCTTTAGAAATGAATACCGAAATTAATTTTAAACTCACTAAATTTAAGGAATTCATCAAAAATAAAGAAGCTAAAAAAATAATTTATTTTATTTGGAAAGATCCTTGGATGGCTGTTGGAAACACGACTTTCATCAATCATTTATTGCAATTAAACAAGTTTGACAACATCTATCAACATGAAGAACGTTATCCTGAAGTTGATTTAGAAAAGATGAAATTAAATATCGATTTAGACTTGGTTTTATTATCTTCTGAACCTTATCCTTTTAAAGAAGAACATATTTTAGAAGCAGAAAAATTTACTCATAAAGCAAAAGCGATTCTTGTAGATGGAGAAATGTTTTCTTGGACCGGAAGTAGATTATTAAAAGCATTTGATTACTTTAAAACACTCCATTAAAATATAATTTTCAAAGAAAAGAAGTTATATAAAAAACGATTCAATATTTAAACAGTAATCTATATAACTCTTAAAGAGGAATTATTTATGCCTCAAACAATGAAAATGTTGCTACTAAAGCTGAGATAAAAGCAGAAGAGTTGCAAAAAGAAATGGCCGAAATTTTAGATGAAGTTTAAACTTTTATTTTTTAAGTATCCTAAAGGTTTCTACTCTAGCATCACTTTCTAACTTTAAAAAATAAACACCCTTTTTGAGTGCAGAACAATCTACATCTTGATTTATTTCATTTATAAAAAAAGATTTTACTTTACTTCCTGTAAGGCTATATATTACTGCTTTAGCTCCAATAAATAAGTTGGGTGTTTTTATTCTTAATTTATCATTTATTGGATTTGGATATATTTTTATTTCGTCTAAACTAGAACTGGTAAAAGATGCAGTAGATTCTTGATAAACTCTTATATAATCTATTTCCATTTTACTTGAAGTAAAACTAGAAGCGATTCCTGGTTGTATTGCTATATTTAACAGTAAATACTGTTCAGCATCAAAAGGCCAAGTATTTGAGTTTTTTATTTCAGGATGATACGTATAATGAGTAATTCCATCAACTTTAAAAACCATTTTTTCTGAAGACCAATCTAAACTATATATATGAAAATCGCTTGAGGCAGTAGAAATCGTTTGTCCTCCATGATTTACAGTTCCTCCATAACTAGAAGGAGTATGCATTGCACTTTGCACAAAATTCTGATTAGAACCCCAATGTTCCATAATATCTACTTCTCCACATGCGGGCCAAGATTTTGTTCCGTAAGTATTTGTCCAATAGCCTCCTGGTTCTATGATATTTTTCCCCAACATCCAAATAGCTGGCCACGTTCCAACGCCAGTTGGTAATTTTGCTTTTATTTCTACTCTACCATATTGAAAAGCAAATTTTGAATTTAATCTTGCAGATGTATATCCTTTAGTAACTCCCTGATTTGTATATGTTTCTTTTTTTGCTTCAATATTTAAAACACCATTATTTCTATAAGTGTTTTCTACTCTATCTGTGTAATGTTGAATTTCGCCATTATACCAACTTCCGCCATTTGGTAATTGTGTTTGATGAAACCATTTTTCTGTGTTTACAGCTCCATTACCATCAAATTCATCTGACCAAACTAAATTATTAAATATAGGGTCTGGACTAGAGTTATTATCTTCTTCATAAAGAATTCCATCATATAAAAAATCATCTATATATGCCGTTACATTACTCGTGTTATTTTCACCATTTACTTGTAATAAAACTCTATTAAAATCAGTTCTATTAATTGGATTTTCTGAGGTTGAATCTAAGTTGATAAAATTATCATTTGCAAAATCAAACGAAATTGTTTGCCATTGATTTAAAATTACTGGTTTAATAATTTCTGATTGTGTTGTCCAAGGTTGCCCTAAACTTCCATCTTGAAGTTTTAATGATATTTGATTTGTTTCATTTCCTGTAATTTCAGAAGAAGAAATATAAATTTTGAGGCTAAAAGTTCTGTTAGTTGACAAATCGAAATTTATACTTGTTTCAAAACGAACATTGGCATAAGAACCTCCAATATCATCATATTTAAAAACATTCTCGGAAGTATTGATTCCTGTTTTATGTGGATTTTGATAACCAGCTTCAAAAATACAATCATCTCCAAACCAAGTAGAAATAGTTCCATTACCTTCAAAATCATCTTCAACTGTTTGAGCAATTGTAACTATACTTATAAATAAAAAAAAGAATGTAAAAAAGCATTTCATATTGGCTAAAATTATATTTCCTCAAATAAAGTATGTTAATGAATGATATGCAAAATAAAACCCCATACAAAAACCATACATATAAAAAAGACGCTGTATTATTAAATACAGCGTCTTTTTTTATCATTAAAGATGAACTCTTATTTCTTGTCTTGCAACGCAAATACTTGCTGTAATAATGCTGTATTACGTAAACCTGCTTTTTCTCTAATCCCTTTTTCCTCTACTTCAATCATAGTAAAAACACCATTTAATGCTTGTGTTGTTACATAAATTGTTAAATCTGGATTTACCTTTTTTACAAAAGGAATAGAATTGTATTTACTAATTAAGTTGCTCCAAACCTCATCTGCACCAACCTTAGAAAAAGAATTCTTTATCACTGGGCTAAAACTTGCATATAATTCATCTGTAGTTTTATCTTGTAAATAAGTTGTCGCAGCATTTTGCTCTCCTAAAAGAATATTTTTAGCATCAGCAAATGTCATGTCTTTTACAGCATTTACAAAAATTGGAGTCGCAGTTTTCACAGCATCTTCAGCAGCCCTGTTTAAAACTTTAATTCCTTCATCAGCCAAATTACCTAAACCTATTTGACGTAAACCTTTATCAACAGCCTGTAATTCTTCTGGCAACATAATTTTTACTAAATCATTTTTATAAAACCCATCTGTTGCTGTTAGTTTTGAAACCTGATTTTTTATTCCGTTATCTAAAGCTTCCCTTAAACCATTACCAATTTGTTCTTGACTTAAAGCACCACTTTTTGTTACTTGATTAACTACATTTTGTAATTCTGCACATCCTGTAAATTGAATTGCAATTACTAATATTAAAATTCTTTTTATCATTTTTATAAATTTATCTATTCTTATGAAACTATTTCCGACTGAAAGTCACTATTTATTTAAAAGTATCTGTTTTTTTATCGTATCCATAAGGACAATGTTTACATCCGCTTTTACAGCAATGACCTCTTTTTAGGTGGTACTTCTCTGTAAAAACTCTGTAACCTTGTTCATTAAAGTAGAAATCGCCTTCTTCTAAAGGAATTCTTTTATTATACATAATACACTCTATAATTTATTTATTTTTCGTCCCTATTTCAATATAAAACAAAACCTTAACTAAGGCTATGCTTTGATTTTCTATTATTTTATTTGAACAAAAAATAATTCAAATTTAGAATACGCGTTTCAAAATTAAATAGGTGTTGCAAAAATATCATTTTAATCCATAAAAAAAGCGTTCATAAGAACGCTTTTTTAAATTTTTATTTTTCTTGCCCTGGAGGAAATCTTGAAATAATTTCTTTCACAAACAACTTAATTCTTTCTTCTTTTTTAGCTCTGTTCTGAAGCTTTAAAGCTCCTGTACCAATTCCTTGCCAAACTAACTCTTTCTTTTCTTTATCTATAAAATCAATAAACAAAGTTCCCTCTGTATATTGGCTCAAACTAAGGTTATTGTTCATTCCTCCCCAATAAGGATTAAATCCCCAACCAAAACCGTAACCAAAATTATTATTCTGATTTACATTTACTTTCTCTCTCGATTTTGTAAAAATACCAACTAACATATCAGGATTCGTAGATTTTGTAAACCCTTTGGCTAACAATTCAGTTTCAATTGCTCTTAGAATTCTTTTTTTATCTAAATCAGAAATTTTAGCTTTATCAATTTCCGGTTTGTAAAAAGCAAACGTTTTATATTTATTAAAATCTACTTTAGAATCATAATCTGTAACAACTTTTACAGCGTTACAGGAAGATAATAAAATGACACTTATTAATAAAAGGACACCTTTTTTCATAATAATTATTTTAAGTTATTGAATCTATTAAAGCATCATCAACTAAGTTTGGAAGTGTAACTTGTAAATCTTTTTTAGCTTTCATTGCTCTTTTAATTGCAAAGATAGCCTCTTTATTCCTTGCCCAACTTCTTCTTGAAATTCCGTTGTTCACATCCCAAAAAAGCATTGATTCTAAACGCTTTGATGCTGCTTTAGAACCATCAAGAAGCATGCCAAATCCTCCATTTATAACTTCTCCCCAGCCAACACCTCCTCCATTATGAATTGAAACCCAAGTTGCGCCTCTAAAACTATCACCAATTACGTTCTGAATAGCCATATCTGCAGTAAACTTAGAACCATCATAAATATTAGATGTTTCTCTATAAGGCGAATCTGTACCAGAAACATCATGATGATCTCTTCCTAAAACTACAGCTCCAATCTTTCCGTTTTTAATGGCTTTATTAAATGCTTTTGCTATTTTAATTCTTCCTTCTGCATCTGCATATAAAATTCTTGCTTGAGAACCTACTACCAACTTATTTTCTTGAGCTCCTTTTATCCATTGAATATTATCAGTCATTTGTTGCTGAATTTCAACTGGAGAATTTTTCTTTATTTTTTCTAAAATTTTACAAGCAATTGCATCCGTTTTTTCTAAATCTTCTGGTTTTCCTGATGAACAAACCCATCTAAATGGTCCAAATCCATAATCGAAACACATTGGCCCCATAATATCTTGAACATAACTATTATAAGCGAAAGCTTCGCTATCCGATTTTAACTCACTCTTGCTACAGAAAACACCTTTGCTATCTTTATAAACAGTTGCTCCAGCTCTACTCGCTTCTAATAAGAATGCGTTTCCATAATCGAAAAAATAAGTTCCTTTTACAGTGTGTTTATTTATTGCTGATGCGTGTCTTCTTAATGTTTCTTGTACTTTTTCTTTAAATAACTTCGGATTTTCTGCCATCATTACATTGGCATTCTCAAAAGAAATATCAACAGGATAATAACCTCCAGCCCAAGGATTATGTAATGATGTTTGATCTGAACCTAAATCTATGTGAATATTTTCTGCATCAAACTTTTCCCAAACATCAACAATGTTTCCTAAATAAGCGATTGAAACAGTTTCTTTAGTTGATTTTGCTAATTTTACTCTAGCTACTAACGCATCTAAATCCGTGATTTTTTCATCAATCCAACCTTGATTTAAACGTACTTGTGTAATTTTAGGGTTCACCTCAGCACAAACCGTAATACAACCAGCAATTGTTCCTGCTTTTGGTTGTGCTCCAGACATGCCTCCTAAACCCGAGGTAACAAATAAATTTCCTTTTGGTGCTTTTTTAATTTTTCTAAATCCGTTTAAAACAGTAATTGTTGTTCCATGTACAATTCCTTGTGGACCAATATACATATAACTACCAGCTGTCATTTGTCCATATTGAGAAACTCCTAAAGCATTCATTTTCTCTAAATCATCTGGTTTTGAATAATTCGGAATCACCATTCCGTTTGTTACCACAACTCTTGGTGCATTTTTATTAGAAGGAAATAATCCCATCGGATGACCAGAATACATGGTTAACGTTTGTTTATCTGTCATTTCTGATAAATATTTCATCGTTAATAAATATTGTGCCCAATTCTGAAAAACAGCTCCGTTTCCTCCATAAGTTATTAATTCATGAGGATGTTGTGCAACAGCATAATCTAAATTATTCTGAATCATTAACATAATTGCTTTTGCTTGTTCAGATTTTCCTGGATATTCAGCAATATCTCTTGCATACATTTTATATGCTGGTCTAAATCTGTACATATAAATTCGACCATAACTCTCTAACTCCTCAGCAAATTCGGGTAATAATTCAGCGTGTTGTTTTTTATCAAAATAACGAAGTGCATTTCTTAAGGCTAACTTTTTTTCATCAGCAGATAAAATATCCTTTCGTTTTGGAGCATGATTCATTTTTAAATCATACTGTTTTATACTTGGTAAAATATTAGGAATACCTTCTTGGATTTGCTCTTTAAATGTCATTACGAACTTAATTTGTGTGGATTAACAAATATATTTATTTTGGACTAATATTTGTTCTACTACTATTTATGATTTTTATTTCTAAACATATCGTTCCAAATGGTTTTGTTGGAATTACGCTTTTTCCTTTTATTATATTAAAAAAGGAAGCTTTAAAACAAAACCAAATTCTTATCAATCATGAAAAAATTCATTTAAGACAACAACGAGAATTATTGGTACTGCTTTTCTACATTATTTACGGTTTCGAGTGGATTATTAAATTTTTTATTTATAAAAATGGTTATCTTACCTACAAAAATCTAAGTTTTGAACGTGAAGCTTATCAAAATGAATACAATTTATCCTACTTTAAGACTAGAAAAACCTGGGATTTTATAAAATATTTTTAATTAACTTAAAGAATTGTTGTATTTTTTTAAGAATTCCGTAAATTTCGAGCATAAAAATAAACATTTATTACGAATGAAACAAACTACACCATATAAACCTGAACATAAAGTACGTATTGTAACTGCTGCTGCTCTTTTTGATGGACATGATGCTGCCATAAATATTATGCGTAGAATTATTCAATCTACAGGAGTTGAAGTCATTCACTTAGGTCATGATAGAAGTGTTGAAGAAGTGGTCAATTGCGCCATTCAAGAAGATGTAAATGCCATTGCAATCACTTCTTACCAAGGAGGACACAATGAGTATTTTAAATATATGTTCGATTTATTAAAAGAAAAAGGCGCTGAACATATTAAGATTTTTGGTGGTGGAGGCGGTGTAATTCTTCCTGAAGAGATTAAAGAATTGATGGATTATGGAATTACAAGAATTTATGCTCCAGATGATGGTCGTGAGCTTGGTTTACAAGGAATGATTAATGATTTGGTTGAAATTTCTGATTTTAAAACGCCATCCTTAATCCTTCCAAAGGGAAAAAAAGTAGCAGATTCTTTAAAAGAAAAAAATATAAATACAATTGCAAGATTAATTTCTTTTGCAGAAAATCAACATACCGAATTTGACAAACTATTTTCTCCTTTAGAGAAATCAAAAGATGATTCTTGCCCTGTTTTAGGGATAACTGGAACTGGTGGATCTGGAAAATCATCTTTAGTAGATGAATTGGTTCGTCGTTTTTTAATTGACTTTCCAGAAAAAACAATTGGTTTAATTTCTGTTGATCCGTCAAAAAGAAAAACTGGCGGCGCACTTTTAGGCGATAGAATTAGAATGAATGCAATTAATAATGAACGTGTTTATATGCGCTCATTAGCTACTCGTCAATCTAATTTGGCTTTATCTAAACATGTAAACGAAGCTATTGAAGTTTTAAAAGCGGCTGAATTCGATTTAATCATTTTAGAAACTTCTGGAATCGGACAATCTGATACAGAAATTATAGAACATTCTGATACTTCTTTATACGTAATGACTCCAGAATTTGGTGCTGCAACTCAATTAGAAAAAATTGATATGCTAGATTATGCTGATTTAGTAGCCATTAATAAGTTTGATAAACGCGGTGCTTTAGACGCAGTTAGAGATGTAAAAAAACAATATATGCGTAACAATAATTTGTGGCATATTCATCAAGATGATTTACCTGTTTATGGTACAATTGCATCACAATTTAACGATCCTGGAATGAATACTTTGTATAAAAGTATTATGGATAAGTTGGTTGAGAAAACTGGTGTAGATTTAAAATCGAAAATGGAAATTACGAAAGAAATGTCTGAAAAGATATTTGTAATTCCACCTGCAAGAGTTCGTTATTTATCTGAAATAGCAGAAAGCAACAGAGCATATGATAAAAAAGTTGATGAACAAGTTATTGTTGCTCAAAAACTATATGGAATTTATCAAACAATAGAATCGATTACAAATTCATCTATAGATATTATTAAAACTGGGTTGAATGAAGATGAAATTCTAGCAATTGAAAACACACAAGAAGATAAAGAATTCTTAAAATTACTTTTTGCTCAATTCGAAAAAGTAAAATTGAACCTAAACCCTTACAATTGGGAAGTTATCTTAAACTGGAAAGACAAGGTTCAAAAATATAAAGACCCCATTTATACATTTAAAGTACGTGATAAAGAAATAAATATAGAAACACATAGCGAATCACTTTCGCATTCTCAAATACCTAAAATTGCGTTACCAAAATACCAAGCTTGGGGAGATTTATTACGTTGGAATTTACAGGAAAATGTTCCTGGAGAATTCCCTTACACAGCAGGATTGTATCCATTTAAAAGAACAGGTGAAGATCCAACAAGAATGTTTGCTGGAGAAGGTGGACCAGAAAGAACAAATCGCAGGTTTCATTATGTGAGTTTAGGAATGGACGCAAAACGCCTTTCTACAGCTTTCGATTCTGTTACTTTATATGGAAATGACCCTGGTAAAAGACCCGATATTTATGGAAAAATAGGAAATGCAGGAGTTTCTATTTGCTGTTTAGACGATGCTAAAAAATTATATTCTGGTTTCGATTTAAGTCACGCAATGACTTCTGTTTCTATGACCATAAATGGACCAGCACCGATGTTGTTAGGTTTTTTTATGAATGCTGCAATTGATCAAAATTGTGAGAAATACATTTTAGAAAACAAATTAGAAAAACAAGTTGAAGCCACTTTTATAGAAGTTTATGATTTAAAAGCTTTAGAAAGACCTGTTTATCAAGGTAAATTACCAGAAGGAAATAATGGTTTAGGTTTGATGCTTTTAGGTTTAACTGGAGATTTAGTTTTACCATCAGACGTTTATCAACAAATAAAAAAAGACACTTTAGCGCAAGCTAGAGGAACTGTACAAGCTGATATTTTAAAAGAAGATCAAGCTCAAAATACGTGTATTTTCTCTACGGAATTTGCATTAAGATTAATGGGTGATGTACAAGAGTATTTCATCGAAAAACAAGTAAGAAACTTTTATTCTGTTTCTATTTCTGGTTATCATATTGCCGAAGCTGGAGCAAACCCAATTACACAATTGGCATTGACTTTGTCTAACGGTTTTACATACGTTGAGTACTATTTATCTCGTGGAATGGATATTAATAAATTTGGTCCGAACTTATCATTTTTCTTTTCTAATGGAATTGACGCAGAATATTCAGTAATTGGTAGAGTTGCTCGTAAAATCTGGGCAAAAGCGATGAAAAATAAATACGGTGCAAATCCGAGAGCACAAATGTTAAAGTATCACATTCAGACTTCTGGACGCTCTTTACATGCTCAGGAAATTGACTTTAACGATATTAGAACTACGCTTCAAGCCTTGTACGCTATCAATGATAACTGTAATTCTCTACATACAAATGCGTATGATGAAGCAATTACAACTCCAACTGAAGAATCTGTAAGAAGAGCAATGGCGATTCAGTTAATTATCAATAAAGAATTAGGATTAACAAAGAATGAAAACCCAATACAAGGTGCTTTTATTATTGAAGAATTAACAGATTTAGTAGAAGTTGCAGTATTAGAAGAATTTGATAGAATTACAGAACGTGGAGGCGTTTTAGGAGCGATGGAAACCATGTATCAACGTTCTAAAATACAAGAAGAAAGTTTGTATTACGAAACTTTAAAACATAATGGAGAATTCCCAATTATTGGCGTAAATACTTTTTTAAGTTCTAAAGGATCACCAACTGTGCAACCAGAGGAAATTATTCGTGCAACTGAAGAAGAAAAACAATTTCAGATTCAAACTAAAGAATTGTTGAATAAAGCAAATCCAACGAAAGTTGAAAATCAAATTGCAATTTTACAGGAAGCTGCAATTCAGAATGAAAATTTATTTGATAAGTTAATGGAAGCGACAAAAGTTTGTTCTTTAGGTCAAATTACAGAAGCTTTGTTTAAAGTTGGTGGACAATATAGAAGGAATATGTAAAAACCAATTATATTTGTTAAAAAAAAATTATGACTATGAAAAAGTATATCGTTATTCTATTAGGAGTATTATTCTTTAGTGTTAATATTCATTCTCAAGAAAAGAAAATTACCATTAGAGTTAAAGACGTTAATAATAAACCTGTTGCTGGTGCAATCATTCTTTTTGATAATGTAAAACAAAAAGTATGGACAAATTCAAAAGGAATTTTTAAAACAAAATTTAAAGTTGCACCTAAAGAAATAAGTGCTTTTCACCCTAATATTGGAATAACAAAAATAAAATATGAGGGAAGAGAAAACATCTTATTAAAAATAAAGAAAGGAAATGATGCACATGTAGTTTCAACCAATCCAAAACGAAAAGGATCAAATTCTAGTCAATTTAATACTATTTATGATTATTTAAGAGGAAAAATCCCAGGTGTACATGTTTCTTCAGATAATATAATTGCAATAAGAGGATACAATTCTATAAACGGAAATATGACGCCTCTTTTTATATTGAATGGTACAAATATATCACAAGAAGTATTTGGAAGAATTATACCAAATGACATTAAATCTATAACTGTTTTAAAAGGTCCAGACACAACTATTTATGGTATTAGAGGTGCAAATGGTGTTATAGTTGTTAAAACCAAATAATACAATTCATATTTAAAAATAGAGAAAGCCACACAAATTGTGTGGCTTTTTTATTTTAAACTTTAATTAAATCAAACTTATCAATCGAAAACTCAAATCCTTTTTCTAATAATTTTTCTGGATAGACTTTTCTGCTTTTTAAAATTAATTCAGGTTCTGTTCCTATTAATATTCCTCCTAAATTTAGAAGAAATTTCGGCGTTGGAATTCCGATAAAACAGTTTAATTTTTTTCTTAATTTCTTTTGAAAATCTTTATTTCTAATAGGATTTGGAACACATAAATTATAAACCCCTGCTTCTTTATCAATTAAAAACGCAATAGCTTTCACATAATCCTCCTCTGTTATAAAACTTATAAACTGATTTCCTGAAACTTGTTTACCTCCAAATCCTAATTTAGCTAATCTCTTCATTATAGGAAAAGCTCCTCCTTTATTCCCAATAACGATAGAAGTTCTTGTAATTATTTTTCTTGTTTTGGGTAAATTAAAAGAATTAAAAATTGTTTCCCATTTCTTGCACACATCCATAGAAAAATCTATACCAATTTCACCTTTATTTTCTGTCATTAATGTACCTTCTGAATGTCTGTAAATAGTAGCTGATGAAGATTGAATAAATACTTTTGGCGGAAACTTTAATTGTTGAATTACTTTACAAAGTAGATTTGTGCTAATAATTCTACTACTATAAATCACTTCTTTATTAGTTTCTGTATATCTACAGTTTACAGATTTACCAGTTAAATTTATCAATACATCTGTAGCTTCTAAAAAAGTTATCCAATAACCTTCTGTTTCTCCATCCCATTTTAAGTAAGAAATATTCTCTTTATTTACAAGCTGTTTTCTACTCAATATATAAATTGAATTATTCTTGTCTTTAGCAAAATGTTTGGTTAAAATTTGTCCTAAATACCCTGTTCCACCAGCTATTACTATTTTCATAAAATTTACAATTTTATTTTTAAGTTATTCTCTTTACTTGCTTTTCTTCCTTTTAAAAAGAATACAATAAAAAGTATCATTCAATTCCTAAATAGATTGAAAAACCACCAATTTTTGCACTCAAAGCTTTAACTAAATCCTTATAACCAGATAAGTTATAAATTGATATAATTATTGAAACATAAATAACCTAAAAATAAATCTATTTAAGCTTCACATATTGTGAAGCTTAAATAGATTTATTTTTAGGAATTAATTATTTTACTAATATTCAACACAGCTTTTTTTACTGCGTTTTCTGCTTCTAATTGAGCTTTTAATAATTCTGTTTCAATATTATCATTCGTATTAGTATCTTCTGAAACTGACGCATTCTTATTGTTTTGCTCGTTGGATAAATCTTCTTCTGAATTACTCATCATTTAGGTTTTTATTATTTTTCTTTATTCATTTCAATAATTAAATCTTGTAATTCTTTAATTGAAGTTGCTGCATTATTACTTTTTACAACTTCTTCCATTAATTTCACAGCCTCTAAAGGGCTAGATACTAACATTGCTTTTGCAGCAACAGTTGTAACTGTATTTTGTAACATAAACATCTGTTGCTGTTGATTTACAACATTTAACATCGCCATTCCTGTAGCTTGTGTTAGTATCTGTTTTGAAATAGAAGTTAAATTTTCACTTCCTTTTTCAAGTAGATTATTAATCTCCTTAATAGAATCAATAACTTGACTATTTACAGATGAATTTTGTGTAGAACTACTATTTTCTGCTTCTACACTCATTATTTACCTATTAAAGTTTCTATACATTGAGTAGTAATTGCTTGCGCTAAAGTATTAGAATGCTGTTGCTGACTTACTGAATTCTGCATTGCAAGTCCCATTGCGCTTGCCATAGATTGATATAATGATCCCATTGCCATTGCTGGAGATTCACTTAATACTTGTACATTAGTTTGTGTTACTGCGTCAGTTATTTGACTATTTACTGCTGTTGGAAATGCCATAATTATTTGTTTTTAAAGTTATAATTGTTTTTATTTTTTACTTAAAATTTTTTTTACACATATTGAAGTAGCTGTTGTTGCAACAATATTGTTTTGCTGTTGATTGGATACTGAATTTTGAATAGCAATAGAAAGTGAATTTGATGCAGTTTGATATAATGAACCCATAGCAATTGCTGATGCTTCACCGACTACTTGAATATTAGTTTGTGTTACCGAATCTGTTATTTGATCGTTTACCGATGTTGGAAATGCCATATGTTGTTATGTTTTTAGATTGAACTTTATAAATGTAAAAATTCTATTAATACTTTATCTAAAAACACCTTAAATTCAAGTATTTACACCTATTAAATTGGTTAAAAACACCTATATAAAAAAAGGCAGTAAAGAAAAAAAATGAATTATTCGAATAGTAGCCTCGCTCCTATTCACTTTGATTAAGTTTTATAGGAGAAACACAAACACCTCAACTATTAAAACAATTACTATTAGAAACGAAATAAAAATTTATTATCTAAATTAATGCATCTTTTTTGATAACTTTAGGTCTATTAAGTGAACGTTAAAAATAACATCATGAAAAATAATAATTGTACCTGTAATTGTGACGGTTGTAAGACTGGTAATTGTGAGAATTGTACGTGTGAAAACTGTACATGTTCTACTTGTAATTGTTAGAAATGACGACAAAACAAATCTGGAATTTATATTCTGATGATTTAAAACGATTTATTATCAGCAAAGTAAAAGATACTGCTATTGCTGATGATATTTTGCAGGATACTTTTATCAAAATTCATACAAAACTACATACATTAAAAGATGCCAATAAATTAAAACCTTGGTGTTTTACAATAGCAAGAAACTCCATTTTAAATTATTGGAAATCTACAAATAAGACCTTTGAGATTGCTGATTTTGAAACAGAAACTGAAATCACAGAAAATAAGCACACCGAAAAAGATTGTTTAAAAGGTATCTTAAATAACTTACCAAAAAAATATAGAGATCCTTTATTTCTCTCTGATATAAAAGGACTGAAACAGCAAGAAGTTGCTCTGCAATTAAACCAAAGTTTACCAACTACAAAATCTCAAATACAACGTGCAAGAAAATTAATTGCACAAGGTTTTATGGATTGTTGTGGTTTTGTATTAAATAAAGAAGGTAATTTGATTGGCGAAATTCAAGAAAAAGAAGATTGCAAAGTTTGTGAATAAAACGTATTTTTTTCAAGAAAAGCTTAAAAAATAATTAGAAAAAGGGTTATAATAAAAACCCTTTTTCTAATTATTATAAATTTATTTTTTAAGATTTAGACTCAGGTAAATGGATACCTTGCTTTAATAATACAACTCCCATTACAAGTAACCATATCGCTTTAATATGAAATACAGGTTTGTAAATTTCATAATTATCTGGTATTGATAAAATAATACCCATTGCGACAAAACCTAACAACATTGTAAACCAACCTAACCAAGTAGCTACTATGTTCCATTTAATAAAAGCGTAACCCAACAATACCAATCCTACACCAGAGAAGATACGTCCAAAACGTACAAAACAAGTAACATACTGATTGGTAAATAATATATTATCTATAAACTCTGTAATTTCTGAGGCAGACATACCTGCTGTTTGCCCAACACCCCAAGCTCCAAAATTGTAAAAAAAGGCATTTGCAATAGCCAAAGTAAAAGTACCCACTATAATCATTCCTATTCCAGGAAATATAACTACTCGATAAGGCTTCCCTGAAGTGATTGATAATAATGAGAACATAGAAATACCCATAGTTACCCATCCAAATATGTGAAATCTATACATCCAGATCCAATACCAAACATTTTCTCCTATTTTAGAAAAATCAGAAGCAACTATATATTCTCCTATATGATGAGGCGATAATGCCCAACCAAACCATAATAATACTGCTGCTAGGATAAATGCCCAACCAGTAAAATTGGTTTCGAAACTTTTTTTCATTACTCTCATAATTATTATATTTATTTAGCTTTACAATTTAAAAAAACATATTCTCTTTCTATGTAACATAAGTTACACATAGTCAACATCTTTAATTGTAACTTGTGTAAATATTTTATATAAACTTATAATTTCATCATTTTGAAAAGAAGATCTTTTATAAAAAAAACAGTGCTAAGCTCATTCACTGCAATTATAGGAACAGAACTCGTTTTTGGTTCTAATATGCTTAATGGTTATACTCCTTTAGCAATTCAAGAACCAGATCCTTTTAAAATGTTTGGTAAGAACAAAGAAATGATTGTCTTAAATGACAAACCTTGGAATATTGAAGCTCAAGCTCATTTGTTAGATGATAAAATTACGCCTAACTCAAAAATATTTATTAGAAACAATGGCTTGACTCCTGAAAAAATTAACCCAAAAGATTGGACACTAATTATTGATGGAGAATCTGTTGCAACTAAAAAAACATACACACTTAATGATTTAAAATCAAAATTTAAACACCATACGTATCAATTAACATTAGAATGTGGTGGTAATGGTAGAAGTGAATTTGATCCGCCTGCAAAAGGAAATCAATGGACTATTGGTGCTGTACATTGTGCATCTTGGACTGGTGTTCGTTTAAAAGATGTACTAGAAGATGCAGGTATAAAAGATGATGCTGTATATGTAGGATACCATGCTGCAGACACTCATTTAAGTGGGGATCCAAGTAAAGAACCAATATCTAGAGGTTGTCCAATGCCAAAAGCACTGCAAGATGAAACTATTTTAGCTTTTGAAATGAACGGCAAAGATATTCCGCTAATTCACGGATATCCTTTACGTTTAGTTGCCGGTGGTTGGCCAGCATCCGTTTCTGGTAAATGGGTAAATAGAATTAGTATTCGAAATAAAATTCATGATGGTACAAAAATGACAGGGACTGCTTATCGCATTCCATGTAACCCTGTTGCTCCAGGTGAAAAAGTAAAAGATGAAGATATGTGCATTATAGAATCTATGCCTGTAAAGTCGTTAATTACATACCCTAAAACAGGAGCTACAATAGATAATGGAAGAAAACTAAAAATTAGAGGTCATGCTTGGGCAGGAGAATTGGAAGTTGCAAAAATGGAATATTCGATAGATTTTGGGTCTACCTGGACTACATGTTCTATTGAAAGCCCAGTAAATAGATTAGCGTGGCAACATTTTTCTGCTTCAATAGATTTCCCTAAAACAGGATATTACGAGGTATGGGCAAGAGCTACAGATACAAATAATGTTGCACAACCTATGTTATTACCTGGTTGGAATCCTAAAGGATATTTAAATAATGCATGTCATAGAATTGCAGTAAAAGTTATCTAATGACAGAGGATAAAGAGTTTTTAGAAAAAATTAAAAAAGCAAAAAAAACGGCTTATTATGCTATCTTTTTTTCTTTAATAGCTTCTGTCTTACTTCTTTTCGCTGTATTTAATCCTTCATTATCTGTTTTTGAAAATAAAAATTCAGATCTGGTTTATAATGATATTGAAGAAGATGATGATAAAATTGAAAATGGTATTCATCTAAGAACAGGTTTAGTTGATGCAGAAGGGTTAATGACTGTAGTTAACAATTGTACGAATTGTCATTCTGCAAAATTAGTAACGCAAAACAGAATGAATGCTGAACGCTGGAATGAAACAATTAAGTGGATGCAGAAGACTCAAAACCTCTGGGATTTGGGCGAAAATCAAAAAGTTATTGTAAACTATTTGGTTGTAAATTACCCTCCTATAGCTAAAGGAAGGCGTATGATTTTAAAAGATATTGATTGGTATAAATTAGAAAATTAAAAATTAAAAAAATGGAAAAATATTTAGACGCATTTATAAACGCATTTTCTGGAACAGTAGACTGGACTTGGAAATCTATAATTTTTGAAGTGCCTTGGTACACAAATTACTTTTGGGGACTTATTGTTATTTCTCTTTTTGTTTGGGGATTAGAAATAGCTTTTCCTTGGAGAAAAGAACAATCTATATTTAGACGCGATTTTTGGTTGGATGCATTTTATATGTTTTTCAATTTTTTCATTTTCTCAATTGTAATTAGCGGAGTTTATGAAGTATTAGGATTGTTGTTTGGTGAGTTTAACATTACGGCAAAAAGTTTTGCACTTATAGACATATCACATTGGGCTCCTTGGCTACAGTTACTTGTTTTCTTTATAGTTCTCGATTTTGTTCAGTGGTTTACACATGTATTATTACATAAATATTCTTTCTTATGGAAATTCCACAAAGTACATCATAGTGTAAAAGAAATGGGGTTTGCTGCACATTTAAGATACCATTGGATGGAAAATATCTTTTACAAACCATTAAAAACTTTTGGAGTAATGCTTCTTGGTGGTTTTGAGCCTGAACAAGCATATATAGTTCACTTTATTGCTATTACCATTGGTCATTTTAATCATTCTAACATAAAAATTACATGGGGAATTTTTAAATATGTAATAAACAATCCTGTGATGCATTTATATCATCATGCTTATGTACTTCCAAAAGGAAAATATGGTATGAATTACGGAATTAGCTTAAGCCTTTGGGATTATATTTTTAAAACAGATTACATTCCTGAAGATAGTGGAAAAGTAGAAATCGGTTTTAGAGGTGATGATAAATTTCCTACCGATTTTATACATCAAAACTTATATGGATTTAAAAAAGGACAGAAATAAATAAAAACTTCAAATAAACTATTTTCGTTTATTGAATACATAAACCGTTTACAATATCCCTTGGGTATTTTAAACGGTTTATGCATTTATAAGTATTATTTCTCTTTTTTGTCATTCCTGAGAAAGCAGGAATCTATTTCACTTTAATTTAATTACTTTTATCTTTTAAATATTTAAGGTGAAAAATAAAACTCTTATCAGTAAAGAATTAGACGATTTTTACAACAAAGCTTCAGAAGAAACTAGACTCGAAAAAGGAATGGGGATTTTTGAATTTGAACGAATAAAAGATCTTATACAACAACATATTTCAAAACCAAATAGCACAATTATTGATGTTGGTGGAGGAACAGGAAAATACTCTGAGTGGTTATCAAAAAACAATCACACAGTACATTTAGTTGAGCCTGTTTTAAAACATATTAAACTTGCTAAAAAAAGAGCTAAAAAACTCAAAAAACCTTTTTCCGTTGCTATTGGTGAAGCTACAAAACTGCCTTTTAAAGATAATACTGCCGACTTGGTAATTTTACACGGACCTTTATATCATTTACAAAAAAGAGAAGATAGAGTTGCTGCAATTATTGAAGCAAAAAGAGTACTTAAAAAAGGCGGGATTATTTTAGGTTTTGCAATTAATGCAACAGCTTCTACAGTGGTTGGTTTAATGAATGGAATGATACATGCAAACTCATTTTTTGACATGTGTAAAGAAGAACTCACTACAGGAATTCATAATGCTCCTAAAGATTTTCCTTTTTTACTAGCAGATGCTTTTTATCATAAACCAGAAGGTTTAAAATCTGAATTTCTAGAGCAAAACCTCAACTTTATAAATCTTTTTGCTGTTGAAGGAATGATTTGGTTAGACAACGAATATTTTGCAAATATGTTAGATAAAAAGAAGTCAAAAACATTAAAGGCTTTGCAAAATCTGACACAAAACGATGAGTACTTATTGCCTTTTAGTCCTCATATGATGATTGCTGTAAAAAAGTAATTTAGTTTCTTTAAAGCAATAAAATTAATAAAGAAAAGCTCGATGGAAAAGGTAGATAATAAAGACAAAAATTGGGTTATTTGCCAAAGTTGTAAAGGTAATGGTAAAAGAAAAAAGAGCATTCGAAAGAAAACGCGACTCAACTACCAAGCAGCATTAGAACAGTATGAAAAAACAAATTGCGAAGGAAATGCTCCTGTACAACCTAAAGGGCAAATATATACATGCTTAAACTGTAAAGGATCTGGTTTGGTTAGTTCTGATAACCATACTTTATCTGACAAAGAAAACTATCCACATGTTGCTATTATTGGCGGTGGAATTGGAGGAACTGCACTTGCTGTTGCTTGTTTACATCGTGGAATTCCATTTACTCTTTATGAACGAGATAGCGGATTTGAAGCTAGATCTCAAGGCTATGGACTTACTTTACAACAAGCAAGTAAATCCCTTAATGGATTTGGAATTCTCTCTTTAAAAAAAGGTGTGACTTCAACAAAACACGTAGTTCATACAACTGATGGAAAAATAATTGGAGAATGGGGAATCAGAAAATGGGGAAGATCAGACACTAAGTCATCACCAAAAAGAAAAAACGTACACATTGCAAGACAATCTTTACGCTTAGCTTTATTAGAACAACTCAATGGTCATGATTCTATAAAATGGGGACATCAATTATTAGGTTATAAAGAATCCGAAGAAGGTGTAATACTAAATTTTGAAGTCAATAAGGAAATAAAAAGCACAAAAGCAGATCTTGTTGTTGGAGCAGATGGAATTCGAAGTACAGTTCGTAAACAACTAATTGGAGAAGAAACAACTCCATTACGTTACTTAAGTTGTATTGCTATTTTAGGAATTTGTCCTTTGGATAATCTAAAGAATATTGAAAGTTCTTTATTGGATGCTGCTACCGTATTTCAAACAGCAAACGGGAATGAACGAATCTATATAATGCCATACGATTCAGAAACAGTAATGTGGCAACTTAGCTTTCCTTTATCAGAAGAAGAAGCAAAAGAATTAAGTGCAAAAGGTACAAAAGCATTAAAAGAAGAATCATGTAAAAGAACTCTGTGGCACAATCCTATTCCTCAAATTGTAGAAGCGACTCCAGAAACTTTAATTTCTGGTTATCCCGTTTATGACAGACAATTATTAGATGCTGATTTATTAAAAAAAGGGACTAAAGTCACGCTGATTGGAGATGCTGCACACCCGATGAGCCCGTTTAAAGGTCAAGGTGCAAATCAAGCTTTGTTGGATGCATTATCATTGGCTAGAGGAATATATAAAGGATGTAAACCTTTATCTCAATGGAAAGAAATAGGAATAAGAAAAAGTATATTAACTGAGTTTGAATCTGAAATGATAGAACGAAGTGCTTCCAAAGTAAAGGGTTCTGCTGAAGCTGCTGAATTATTACATTCCGAAATTGTACTTTATGAAGGTGATGGACCTAGAGGTAAACATCGAAAGAAAAAAGATATCTAATATTGAAGGTTTAGTACTCAATTGATAATATCTATTAAAAAAACAGTCTTATAAATTCTTAATTATTAGACTGTTCTATTTTTCTGATTTAACTTTCCGTTGCTCATATTCAAATTACCACTCATCATATTTTCAAATATTAAAGCTATTCTCTTATTTACATTTACAGTATCATCTTAAAACCTACAACATTATGATCTTTATAGTAAAAGCAGCATTAGAGTTAGTTAAAATAGTAGTTGAGTTAGTTATTCTATTAGTATTGGGATAAATCAATTAAAAATAATAGTATGAGAAAAGAAGAAAATAATCCAATATCAAAATTCAAGCACATGTTAAAAGGTTCTTCCACAGCAAGAAACTTATCATTCATTTATGTGCTTCTATCACTTTTGTTAGCATTTAAAATGAGAGCAGAATTAGAATATGTTGTTCCTTTAATAATCGGAGCATTATTAATAATTTGGTACACCTTAACGCATTTGTCATTAAAAAATATCAACCTAAAAGAAGGGAATTTAAAAAGTCAATTTAACAAGTATCAATCGAATATTTTAAAACGAGAAAAGTACGAATCAACAATATACTTCATTTGGCTACTTACCATTATTCCAGCTTATCTAGTTGATAAAGAAATTACAACATTTACTGTTTTAAAGTACATGATAATCTTATTTATAATTTTCGCTTTTGGAAATAACATGTTCAAAAAAGTTAAAAACAGATTTAAAAGAATTAGAACTACAAATTAATAATTTGGAAGCAAATAATCTTGAATTTTAAATTGTAAGTTTGACAATTATAACTAATAATAAATGAAATTATCTCAAAATAAGTTTTATATAATATTCAATCTCTTTGGATGGTTCCTTTTGTTTACAGCAACATTAGCTGGACCAAAATTATTTCTTTCTAATGAAGTATTAGCTTCAGAGCGTGTTTTGTATTATTGGTTAGAAACAATTGCATGTGCAATTTTAGCTTTTATGTGTACGTTTATAATTTCTTTTTTTATTGACACAAAAATTAACTTTAATAATAGTTGGAAAACAACTACTTCGAAAATTTTAGTAATTTTCTTGACTGTTCAGGCTTTATACTCATTGTTTATTTGGCCTATTCTTGATTTTGTTCAAGAATATGCAAAATATGAATCTGATAGTGTTATGACTTTAGGTGGTAAAATATATAATGTATTTTATTTTGCAACCTTATTCATTATATGGCTTTTTGTTTTTTTAACAATCAAGATTTATCATCAATTAAAAACGGTTCAAATTAGACAATTACAATTAGAAGCTAACTTAAAGGAATCGCAATTAAACACTTTAAAAGGGCAAATAAATCCGCATTTTATGTTTAATAGCTTAAACAATATCCGTGGACTTATGTTAGAAGATGTTGGCAAAGCTAGAAATATGCTAACCAGTTTATCAGAAACTTTACGCTACTCTCTTACAAAAAGCGATGTAAATTCTATTTCATTAGAAGATGAATTAGAAATGGTTGAAAATTATATAGCCATTTCTAAAATTCAATTTGAAAATCGTTTACAATTTGAAACCCATATTGATCCAGAATCATTAAGTAAACAAATTCCACCAATGATTATTCAAATGCTAATTGAAAATGCATTGAAACATGGAATTTCTAATTTAAAAAACGGAGGAAAAGTCAATTTATCAACAAAAATAGAAGGTAATCAATTACATATTGAAGTTGCCAATTCGGGAAAACTACATGAAAATAAAAACAGTACGCAATTAGGGGTGAAAAACATTAAGAAACGTCTTGAACTACTTTATGGAAAAGCTGCCGTTTTCAGTTTAAAAGAAATAGAAAATCAAGTAGTTGCTACTATTAAAATCCCACTAACATGATAACATTAAAAGCAGTTATTGTTGAAGATTCTCGTTTAGCTCGTAATGAATTAAAAGAGCTTATTAAAGCACATAAAGAAATTGAAATTTTAGGAGAAGCAGAAAATGTAGATGATGGTTATAAATTAATTAATGATACAAAACCTGATCTTTTGTTTTTAGATATTAATATGCCTGAAAAAGATGGATTTGAACTATTGGAAATGTTAGATGAAGTTCCAACAACTATTTTTACAACAGCTTTTGATGAATATGCTATTAAGTCTTTTGATTACAATGCTTTTGATTATTTATTGAAACCAATCAACCAAAAACGTTTTTCTAAAAGCATAGAAAAAGTAATTGAAAGCATCAATAATAAAACAAAAGAGAAAACTAAAAACGAAGATGCTTTAAGTTTAGATAAACAAATTTTTATTAAAGACGGAGAAAAGTGTTGGTTGGTAAAAATTCAAGATATTTCTTTATTTGAAATTGTTGGTAACTACACCCGTGTATTCTTTGACAATAACAAACCATTAATATATAAGTCTTTAGCACAAGTAGAAGAAAAATTACCCACAGAAGTCTTTTTTAGAGCAAACAGACAACAGATTATCAACATCAATCATGTTAAAAAAGTAGTCTCATGGTTTAACGGAAAGTTAAAAATAGAAATGAATTCTGGTGAAGAAATCGAAATATCAAGAAGACAATCCTATCTTTTTAAAGAACAATTGAGTTTTTAATTCAAAAAAAAGCCATCGTTTAAAACAATGGCTTTTTTTATTAAATTTTCAGTAAAATATTACCTTCTTCTTTTTTTACTAGAAGTAGTTCTACTTGCTTTTTTCTTTCTCTTATTAAAAGGAACAGGTACTGCATCATCAAAAGTATTCTTTACTTCTTTCGCACTTTTATTCTTTTTCCAAGAATTATTTTCTGGTAACAATTTTTGCAATAAATCTTGTCTTCCAACTTTATTTAACGTGTTACGAATCCAATCTTTATTTTCCTTTTTATACCAAAAGAAAAATTTATGTTGGTCATCACGTTCCTTTTTAGTTTTCGGAGTTTTAGTTGGCTTTAAAGTATAAGGATGAAATCCTGAATAATAAATAACCGTTGCTACAGTCATAGGCGTTGGAGTAAAACCTTGCACTTGCTCTAACTGAAAGCCCATATCTTTTGTTTCTGCAGCTAAGTTTGCCATATCTTCTACCTCACTTGCTGGGTGACTAGAAATAAAATACGGAATTAACTGAAGATTCAATTTCTTTTTGATATTTATCTTATCAAAACGTTCTTTAAACATATGAAAATATTTAAAAGAAGGTTTACGCATCAACTTTAAAACAGGATCTGAAGTATGTTCTGGCGCAACTTTTAATCGACCAGAAACGTGTTTTGTCATTACCTCTTCTGTATACGCATCCAATTCTTTTGGATCTGCATTTTTATTGAATTCTGGCACCAACATATCATGTCTAATTCCACTTCCAATAAAAGATTTTTTAATCTTCGGATGTTTATCAACCGCTTGATATAAATCTGTTAAAGGTTTATGAGAAGTATCTAAATTAGAACAAATTACGGGCGAAATACAACTTGGTGCAACACATTTATCACAAATAGATTGTACTTTTCCTTTCATCTGATACATATTAGCAGAAGGTCCACCAATATCAGATAAATATCCTTTAAAATCTGGCATATTTGCCACTTTATCAATTTCTCTCAATACAGATTCCTGACTTCTACTTGCTATAAATTTTCCTTGATGTGCAGAAATTGTACAAAAACTACATCCACCAAAACACCCTCTATGAATGTTGATAGAAAATTTTATCATTTCAAATGCAGGTATTGGTCCACGTTTGTCATATTTTGGATGTGGTAAACGTGTAAAAGGCAAATCGAAAGAACCATCAATTTCCTTTTCTGTCATTGTAGGATAAGGCGGATTAATCACCAAAGTATTCTCGCCTACTCGTTGTAAAACTCTACGTGCTTTTAATTTATTAGACTCTTGCTCAATCACTTTAAAGTTAGAAGCAAATGTTTTTTTATCCTTTAAACAAGCTTCATGAGAATTAATAGTAACATCTTCCCAATCATTTACAATAGGCAAGCTTTCATTCTTTTCATTGACAAAAACAGCCGTTTGTTTAATGTTTTTTAAACTAGAAAACGGAACACCTTTTTGCATTAATTCTACAATTTCACGCAAAGGTTGTTCTCCCATTCCATAAACCAACATATCTGCTTTAGAAGTTTCTAAAATAGAAGGTAATAACTTATCAGACCAGTAATCATAATGAGTTACACGTCTTAAAGAAGCTTCAATCCCTCCAATTAAAACAGGAATATCTGGATACTTGTCTTTTAATATTTTCGAATATACAGAAGTTGCATAATCTGGTCTAAAACCCTTATCACCATTTGGTGTATATGCATCTTTATCTCTACTGCGTTTACTCGCTGTGTAATTAGAAACCATCGGATCCATACAACCACCAGTAACCCCAAAAAATAAACGGGGCTTTCCTAATTTCTCAAAATCTTGCAAACTATCATTCACACTTGGTTGTGGCACAATTGCCACTCGCAAACCATAACTCTCTAAAATACGACCAATTACCGCTGGTCCAAATGACGGATGATCTACATAAGCGTCTCCACTAAATAAAATCACATCCAATTCTTCCCAACCACGAATTTTCACTTCCTTGTTTGTAGTTGGTAACCAGTCTGTTAATTGATGTCTCTTTGTGCCTTCCATATTTTGCAAAAATACATCAATTTTAATTGACAGAAACACTTATTTTATAAATGCCTTTCTTACAATTATTTGAAGCTATTTCCAGCTTTCACTACTCGCTTTTTTTATTCAGAAAAGAATAAAAAAGAGCTCAAACAAACCGTTCAATCTGGGCTAGACTAGTTTGCTCGCTTCTTGTATAATAAAAGAAAGCTTTTCAACTAACAAACTTTGTACCTCTGTGACTTTACAAGAAAAAAAACTCAAAACTCATCATCAAAAGGATTGTTAAAAGGCAAATTATCGTCAATGTCATAATCGTCATAATTAACACCAGGAGGATTAAAAAGTCCCCATCTGTCAATAATATAATTCCATTCATCAAACGTTTTTACCCATTCTGCGAATAAAACTCTAAACTCTTCTACCTCATTTCTAATCAATTCTAAATAATCCAATTCTTTAAATCCACACATTTTTAAACCAGAAGTTGTTGCTAAAATCATTTGTGCTTCTTTCCTAATAATTGCAGCATTTTGCATTTTAATGTCATACAACATATTTTCCTTATATGCACCCACAATTTTTGTAGGAATAATAAAAGCACTTTCATTCAATTGATTCTTATAATCAACTAATATGTTATTTTCAAAATCTTCTTTGTCTACATTTTCTTCTATCAACAAAGAAACTTTCTGTATCAACAAATAAATCTCTTCTGCTTTTTTAAAAAGCGGAAAACTATATAATTTTTCATCCATAATTACTCAACAATTAAGTGCGGAATCTCATCAACATTCCAATCAATTACTAAACCTCCTGCTAAAGATTGCGCGACTTCCTTTCCATATAAAAATTCACATAAATACAATGCTGCTTCAAAAGATTTTGCGCCTCCTGCTGAAGTAATGTATTTTCCATCGTGGACAAACAATACCTTTTTTCTGATGTCTAATTCAGGAAACGTTTCTCTCATTTTATCAATATCCGAAGGAAAAGTAGTAGAAACTTTGTCTTTTAACAATCCTGCTTTTGCTAAAACAAAAGCGCCATCACAATGAGATGTAATATAAGTAGCTTCTTTATCAACTCGTTTTACAAAATCTATCATCGCTTTATCATCTAAATCAGAATCTAAATGATGTTCTGCAGAAGGAACCACCAAAATATCAATTTTAGGCAACGAATCTTTTAGATAATTATAATCTGGCAGAATTCTCATTCCTTCAAAAGTAGTAATCGGTTTATCAGTATTTGCAACGGTAAAAACATTCATTGCTTTAATATTCTCTCTAAAAATAGTATGTTGAAAAATATCAAAAGGAGCCGTTAATTCTGTGTTGAAAGTTCCATCCATAATTAAAAAAGCAACATTATATCTGTCTTTTTCTAACTTTGGAAAAACTTTAACTTGTTCAACTTCTTTCAGAATCTCAGTGTTCTTTTCTATATTCTTAGATTGACAGCTTATAATAACAATCGTTAATAAAGACAAAAGTGCTCTTTTCATTTTATGAATTTAAATGGATTATAAAAGTATCTAAATTCACTTTAACAGTTCATTTTTTTAGTAACTCTTTTTTGTTTTGTAGATTTAGCGTCAAAATAAACCACTTTTATATGAACAAATACATACTACTTTCCTTTTTAAGTTTTTTTCTGATTACAAATTGTGCAAAAACATCAAAAGAAAAAACACCTAAAAAAGACACTTATGTAGTTGATAATTACACAAAAAAAGAAGTAGATATTATAATGAGAGATGGTGCTAAACTGCACACAACCATCTATTCTCCTAAAAACACGAGTAAAGAATATCCTATTTTAATGCAAAGAACGCCTTATAGTTCTAGACCTTATGGAGCAGGAATGAAAACCAAAATCGGTCCGAATGTTCATTTAATGAAAGAAGGCAATATTGTTGTGTATCAAGATGTTCGTGGTCGTTGGATGAGTGAAGGCGTTTACGATAATATGCGTGCTTACATCCCAAATAAAACAGCAAAACAGTCTGATGAAGTTTCTGATACTTATGACACTATTGATTGGTTGGTGAAAAACGTAGAAAACAATAATGGAAATGTTGGTACTTGGGGAATTTCCTATCCTGGTCATTATGCAACTATTTCTGCTATTGATGCGCATCCTGCTTTAAAAGCGGCTTCTCCACAAGCTTGTATTGGCGATTTTTTCTTTGATGATTTTCATCATAATGGCGCTTTTTTATTAAGTTATTTTAGAGCAATTTCTTTATTCGGGACTTATAAAGACACGCCAACTGATTCTGCTTGGTATTCTTTTCCGAAAATGAATTCGCAAGATCAATATCAATTTTTCTTAGATAAAGGTCCTTTAAAAAACTTAAACGAATATTTTCAATATGATAAATTAGATGTAAAAACGGCTGAAAGTAAAGATCAAATTGATGATTTTTTCTGGAAAGAAATTGTTGAACATCCTAATTATGATTCCGTTTGGCAAAGCAAAGGAATTATTCAGCATTTAGATAAAGTTCCTGCAACTGTAGCAACAATGATTGTTGGTGGTGAGTTTGATGCAGAAGATTTATACGGACCTTTAGAAACTTATAAAGCCATTGAAAAACACGGAAAAAACAATTACAATACTTTAGTTTTTGGTCCTTGGGATCATGGAAAATGGGCAAGTTCTAGA
Source organism: Polaribacter sp. SA4-12 (assembly GCF_002163675.1). NCBI lineage: Bacteria > Pseudomonadati > Bacteroidota > Flavobacteriia > Flavobacteriales > Flavobacteriaceae > Polaribacter > Polaribacter sp. SA4-12. The sequence goes on from NZ_CP019334.1 coordinate 1,990,864, forward strand.
ACGAAAAACTCTGTTGGAAACTACTATTTTGGAGATTCTATTTCTTTAAAATTTCAAAAAAACATTGAAACTAAATTCTTTAATCATTTCTTAAAAGGAAAAGGTGATAAAAATTCTGGTTTACCTGAAGCCTATGTTTTTGATTCTGGTAAAAAAGAATGGAAATCTTATGACGCTTGGCCTCCTAAAAACGTAGTAAAAGAAGATTGGTTTTTAAATCGAAATCAAGGTTTAGCGAAAAAACATGATGGTAAATTAACGCGTGAAATTAAATTTATAAGTGACGTTAAACACCCTGTTCCTTATTCTGAAGATATTAAAACTGTTTTCACTCCAAGAAAATACATGACAGATGATCAGCGTTTTGCTGCAAGAAGACCAGATGTTTTGGTTTTTCAAACGGATGTTTTAACAGAAGGTTTTACTTTAGCCGGAGATATTTTAGCAAAACTAAAAGTTGCGACTACAGGTTCTGCTGCAGATTGGGTTGTAAAAGTAATTGATGTTCATCCTGCGAATTCAGAAGAAAACAACGATAAGTTGCAAGATCATTTAAAAATGAGCAACTATCATTTAATGGTTAGAAGTGAAGTTTTACGTGGACGTTTTAGAAATAGTTTTGAAAAACCAGAACCTTTTATTCCAAACAAAAAAACAGACGTAAATATAAAATTACAAGATGTTTTTCACACTTTTAAAAAAGGGCATAAAGTACAAATACAAGTGCAAAGTACTTGGTTTCCTCTAATAGATTTAAATCCTCAAACGTATGTAGATAATATCTATAAAGCAGATGAGAAAGATTTTAAAACACAAACGCATACTGTTTTTACAGATTCTAGTATTGAGTTTTCTGTGTTAAAATAAATAATTACTATGGAAAAAAATGAAACAAGTTTAACAAAAGATAATACGAGTTTTACTTCTAAAGATTGGCTTCAGAAACTAAAAAATGAAAGTTGGGAAGCAGAATTATTAGTTTCAGCAATTGCAATTTTTGGTACGTTTCAATTATTTAAGGTAATAAATTGGACAACAAATTGGTTTATTGATATTTTAGATCCAAGTCAATATATTGTTGCTTACTTTATTGTCTTTTTTGGGCTCATTGCAATAAGTACTTTAGTTGCAATGTTTGTTATTCATTTTTTCCTAAGAGCTTATTGGATTGGTCTTGTGGGGTTAAATTCTGTTTTTCCTGATTATAGCATAGAAGATAGTGCGTATTCTAAAATTTACACAGAAAAAATACTTTCAATTTTACCTAAACTAACAGACTCAATTGAGAAAGTAGACAAACTCTGTAGCGTTATTTTTTCTGTGGCATTTACACTTTTATTAATGCTAACTTATATGGCATTTTTTGCAAGTGTTTATTTATTGCTTTTTAACCTTCTATCAGAATACATATCAATTTACATACTTTTAATTCCTCTTATTATCTTTTTGATCGTTTATACGATACAAATGATTATTTCGATAGTTGCGAATGTTAAAAAGTACAAGGAGGATGTAAAAATTCAAACTTGGTATTTTAAGATTGTAAAAATAGGATCCATTTTTATGTTAGGACCTTTGTATAAAAACATCTTACAAATAACGATGATCTTTGGGTCAAATTTCAAGAAAAACAAAGCGCTTACAAAATTGATTATTGCCTTTATGTTTTCTGGAATGTTGGTTTCCTTCTTCAAAATTAAGGATACAAATATTTTCTATTTAATTGGTAAGTCGTTCGATATTACAACAGATTATAGCAAACCTTTTTCTAGCTTTTATAAAACAGAAAATAAGGATATTGATTTTTTATTAACACCTCAATTAGAATCGGATGTAGTTACAACCAAACTTACAAAATTGTTTATTCCTATTTTTGAACATGAAAGAAACAGTTTTCAAAAAAACTGCCCTGAGTTTGAAGATGATGATACAAAAACCAGGAATGAGAACAGGATAAAAGGTTGGCAAAACAAATTAGATTGTTATAACAATTATCATCAGATTCTAATAAATGATAAAATTATTGAAATTGATTTCAACAAATACTATCACCCAAAAACAAAACAATTTGGAATTATATGCTATTTAAAAGCTACAGATTTTGTGGAAGGAAAAAATATTTTAACTGTAAACAAAATCAATGCAGAAGAAAACAGCATTTCTAAATGGTTAATTCCATTTCAATATTATAAGAATTATTAACTCTTTAAATCCGCCAAGGCGGATTTTTTCTATTTACGCCAGCTTTGTAAAGAATAATTTTATTGCCATCTAAATCTACAATGTGAGCTTCTCTCCATAACCAAGGTTGATCTATTGGCAATTGTGTAAATACGACTCCTTTTTCTTGAAGTTCTAAAACTAATTCATCTAAATTATTGTCTTCAAAATAAATTACAACTCCTTCTCCTTTTGAGATTTCATCAACCTTATGAATCGAAAAAGTAGCATCGCCATCTTGCACTTCAAAGCGTACATAATTAGGTTTTGCATCAACAATTAAAATCAAACCTAATTTTTGATAAAATTGCGTTGCTTTTTCAACATCCAAAGAAGGAATTGTAATTTGATTTAAATTCATATTCTTTATTTAATCTTTTCTTTCTTTAAAACTCTTAGTAGATAAAATAAAATTAGAACACCAACAAGAGCAAAAATTGTAATTGCTGTCCAAGTAGTTTCATAACCAAATTCTTCTACCATTTGCATACCAACTTTGTGGCTAAATATATGTGCTAAAGAAAACGAAATGCTGTACAAAGCCATATATTATCCTTGATTTCCTTTTTCTGCTCTTTCTATTGCAAAAGAATTTGAAAATGGAAAAGCAATCATTTCTCCAGTTGACATTAATAATATTCCAATTACTAGAACTCCACCCCAACCAAATAAGTTTAAAATAATAAAACTTACAGCTACTAAAAACAAGCCGAGCGCAATCAATGTAACTTTAGAAACATTAGTATCTTCTAACCATTTTATAAGTGGCATTTCAAATATAAAAATAAAGAATCCACTTAAACCCATTAATAATCCAATTTCTAATTCAGATAAAAAGTGATGATCTTTATAATACAAAGGCATTGTAGAAAAGTATTGCATAAATACAAATCCGAAAATAAACATCGCCACAAAAAACACCCAAAAAGCTTTGTCTTCGTAGGCAGAATCAGGGTTTTCAACTGTTACTTGATCTAGTACTTTTGCTTTTTTAGGATGTAAAACTTTCAACAATAAAAAAGCAGCTAATACACATGTAATTCCATCTGTCCAGAATAATCCTTCATAACCAATTCCTGTTATTATTAAACCTCCAATTGCTGGTCCTGCAGAAAAACCTAAGTTAATTGCCAAACGAATTAAAGTTACCGAACGTGTTTTATTTTCGGGTTTACTATACGCACTTAAAGCAACAAACATTGCTGGTCTAAAGGCATCTGCAACTAACATAACAACAAAAATACCAAAACAAAATTCATGAAAAGTTGTTGCATATTGTAGAAAAACGAATAGAATTCCTGTTAAAAGCAGACTTACCAACATTACTTTATAATACCCAATTTTGTCTGTTAATTTTCCACCAATCCAAGTACCAACAACAGAGCCTAATCCAAAGAAAGACATTATCCAACCAATATCTGGTAAAGAAAAATGTAGATCTTCATTTAAATATAAAGACAAAAAAGGAATTACCATTGTTCCTGATCTGTTGATAAAAGTGATCAGTGATAGCCACCAAACTTCTATAGAGAGACCTCTAAAAGTATTTATGTAATTGTTGTATAGTTTTTTCATAGTTTGGTTGGTTTATGCACTAAAATAAATTGAGTACAAGATTTACTAAAAATAAAAAAGTCCGACTGTGAAGTCGGACTTTTATAATTGCTTGATTTTATATTGATATCATCAAAACATATAAACACACCGACCTTCTCGCTTTTTACACGATAACTTGGTAATATATGTATAGACTTTCCTCATTTTATTTTTATTAATGGTTCAAAACTACATAAAATATTTGAATATTGTATTTTTGATGCATAAATTTATTTAAAATGAAAAAAATAACAATTCTACTATTTTCACTTTTGATGTTACTTTCTTGTGGAAGTCAAAAATCTTTTCAAAGTTTTTTTAATGACCATAAAAGAGATTTAGGTGTTACTGCTTTTCAAGTACCAAATTTTATGAGAGCTTTATTAACGAACATTTCTCCAGAAATAAATAACTTGTTTGGTAATGTTAAAGATTTTAAATTTATCACTTTTACTGATATTTCAGCTTTTAAACAACAGGCATTAATTCAAGAAATGGATTTAATGACAAATAATAATTTCACAGATATTTTAAGTACAAATACTGTCGAAAAGACAAAAATAATTTCTGTAAAAGAAGATGGAGATGTGGTTACACAAGCCATTATTTTTAATTCTACTTTAGCAAAAACATCTGTTATTTATTTAAAAGGTAGGTTTGACCCTAATAAATTAAAGCACCTTTCAGAAACAAATCAATTTGAGAATTTATCAAATAGTTTAATTCAAAATTATCAACCAAAAGCAATAACTCCAGGTTTTAACCCTAATTAAAAATGAAAAAAGTACTATTTATATTCTCTTTACTATTAATAATGACCTCTTGTAATTCACAAGGTAAACGTCCTTTAATGGGAGATACTGATTATCAAAAAGAATTAAATGCAAGTTATAAAGACGCATCAAAATCACCTTTAAAGAAGAAGGATTTAAGAAAATTTAATGGGTTAGAATTTTTCGATATAGACTCAACTTTTATCGTAAAAGCAGAATTTACCAAAATTGAAAATGCGCCAACTTTTGAAATGGCAACAACCACAGACAGAAAACCTTTGTACAAAAAATATGGTTTATTAAACTTTACATTAAATGGTGAAAATTGTGAATTAACCATTTATCAAAGTCAAGATGATTTGCGTGATAAAAAATATAAAGACTATTTGTTTTTACCATTTACAGATGATACTTCTGGAAACGAATCTTATGGTGGTGGACGTTATATGGATGTGATGACCACAGATATAACTGAAGATAATACGGTGCTTTTAAACTTTAACAACACATATAACCCTTATTGTGCTTATAATGATAAATATTCTTGCCCGTTAACACCTCGAAAAAATCATTTAGATGTTGAAATAAAAGCTGGAATTAAAGTTTTTAAAAAACATTAAAAATAACCGGTTGTGCATTTTGTAACTAAAAAGAATCAAAATGCACAATTGGTCAAAGAATATTAATTCATTTTCTTATTGGTAATATAAAAACCATAGACAAAAGTAAAAATAACTTTGAAACCAAAGAATTTTCTCCATTTACCATCAGCAAAATTATTTTGATTTACTGTTTCAAAGTCTCCTGAAAAAATTTCTGAAGAGTTATTCATCAATAAAGAAACTATTGTAACTATTATAAAAAATGGAATGGCAACTTTTGCGAAATTTACCCAAAAAAGTTTGGTTTTCATTCTTGCAAAAATAATTTTCGCTCCCTCTACAAAGTTTTTTATGAAATTTTTTATAAAGTCCATTATTTTAATTTTTGATTGTTGTGATGACGATCGTGATCGCGTTTTGTTTTAATATCTAATTTATTTTCGAAAGCGTCTTGTAAATTGATACCTGTTTGGTTTGCTAAACATAAAACAACAAACATAACATCTGCTAATTCTTCTCCTAAATCTTTATTTTTATCAGATTCCTTTTCACTTTGCTCTCCATAACGTCTTGCAATAATACGTGCAACTTCACCAACTTCTTCTGTTAATTGTGCCATGTTTGTTAACTCGTTAAAATAACGAACTCCATGAGCTTTAATCCAATCGTCAACTTGTTTTTGTGCGTTTTCTATGTTCATTTTTCTTTATTGAAAGATTAAGAATTTAAAGAGTCAAAGATAGAAATTCTCGAATGATTTAGTTTGTTTCTAAATTTATTTTCTGATAACTTCGCTTATTTAAATTTAAGCTAAAATTCTATGAAATTTCATAAATTCATTCCGCTATTACTTCTAATTATATTTATTTCTTGTCAAAAAGAAAAAGAGGAAGTAAAAAGACCTAACATCATTTTTTTTATGATTGATGATTGTAGTGCTGTAGAACTTTCTAGTTACGCGACATCAAATCATCCATCTGGTAATAAAACACCAGTAATTGATGCGCTAGCAAATGAAGGAATGAAATTTACAACTTGTTGGGCATCTCCACTTTGTATGCCAGCGAGAGCAATGTTAATGTCTGGTAAATATGGGGCAAAAACAAATGTTTATGGTAATAAATTAAGTTTACATAGTCGCAATTTCCCTGATGAACATAAACCAATGTCTAAAGTTTTAAAAGAAGCGGGTTACGAAACAGCAATCTCAGGAAAATGGCATTTACCAGGAAGTGTAGAGCAAGAAGCATATGGTTTGGATGAATATTCTTTATTGGGTGGTTATTATACACCTGCTAAAGAGAAAATTGTTTGGGATGGACCTTGGTTTTCTTGGTCAAACCCATCAAAAACTTTTAAAGACAAAGCTGTAATTGGTAGTAAAAGGGGGCAATATCCTGCTATTTACTGGAATGGTTGCGTAATTGAAAACGGCAAACTGAAACCAAGTAATGCTAACACCTTTGCACCGGATCTTTGTCAAGAATTTGCAATAGATTATGTAAAAAGAAAAAGAGACAAACCTTTCTTTTTATATTATCCAATGGTTCTACCTCACGATCCTTGGTTTGAAACACCAGACGCAAATAGCCCAACAGGTAGATCAAAACCAGGTTTTAACTCGCAAATTAAACGTTTAGAATATTATGTTGACGAATTAGTTACAAACCTTAAAGAAGCTAATGTTTACGATAACACAATTATCATATTTACAGCGGACAACGCAACTTTAGCTAACGGTAAAGGTTCTTGTTCTGAACTTGGAGTTAGAGTACCATTAATTGTTTTTGGAGGTGCGTTAAAAAACAAAGGAGTAAGTGATGTAATGGTAGATTTTACAGATATGTATCCTACAGTTTTAGAAATGGCGGGTATTGATGTTTCTGAAATGAAAGAATTAGACGGAACAAGTTTTAAATCAATTTTAGATAACAAACCTTATCAAGGAAAACCTTTTGTTTTTAGTTTTTTAGATATGGAACGTACAGTTAGAACTAAAGATTATATGATGGACGGATTTGGAGGTGTCTGGAAATGTGCAACTTCTGGAAACTTATTAGATTACATCCCTTTAGAAGAGAATGAAGAGACGGAAAAAATTAGAGCAGAACTACTACAACTTATAGAACCTTATCAGACACCTTCAACAGAAATGTTTGGCGAAAAAAGGATTAATAATGCAAGTAATAATTTTAAATGGCCAACTTTTCATCCGACTACTTTAGCAGCTCACCGAAATGGAAATTCTTGGATGAACAACCCAAGAAGGTTTAAAGAATAATTTTTATTAATTCCAAATAACTAAAACTGATAAAAGTCACTATTTTAAAGGAATAAAGAAAATACTTTTATGTGTTTAAACAGACACTTAAAATTCAACTTTATCCTCTATCTTTTGAAAAAAACGATCTATTTTCTATTCATTTTATTATCTCCAATTTTCATTTTCAGTCAAAATAAAAACACAAAAAAACTTTCTTTCTCCGGAGATTTTAGATTTAGAGCAGAACAAGATTGGGACTCACAAAAATCGGATGGCATTTATAGAAACGATAGAACTAGACTAAGATACAGAGCTCGTTTTGGAGTTGCATATAAATACTCTGATTGGATTTCATTAGGAATAAGACTTAGGACAGGAAATCCTAAAAAACAACAAGACCCTCAATTAACAGTTGGTGATGGTTTTAACGAATTTGGTACTTTACCAATCTCTTTCGAAAAAATTTATGCAGAATTTAATTACGAATGGTTTTCTGGTTGGTTAGGAAAAAACACATTTCCTTTCGAAAAACAACATGAATTATTTTGGAGTGATAATGTTTTTCCGGAAGGAATTTCTTTAAGCGGAAAATTTGCTTTCAATAATAATATTATTCAGTCTTTAAAAATAAATACGGGTCATTTTATCATGAGAACAAACGGGACTTCTTTAGATTCTGATGGATATTTCCAAGGTTTTCAAATTGTTACAACACATTTAGACAAGATACTTCTACTTAATCCAAGTTTTTATAACTTTAAAAACATACCTAACATTCCTGATGGAAACGAAACTTTTACAATGAATTATGCGATTGTTCATCTTGGTACAAAAGTTCAAATCAATAAAAATTCTAACATATCAGTAGGATTTGATTTTTATCAAAATATTGAAGATTACAATAACATAAACACTATTTCACAAGAATATAAAAATCAAAAAAACGGATTTGTTGCAAATATTAGCGTGGGTAAATTAGCGAAAAAGGGAGATTGGACGTTTAAACTAACACATACTTATTTAGAAAAATATGCTGCAGTAGACTTTTTTGCTCAAAATGATTGGGCAAGATGGGATTATTCATCACAAGGTTCACCTGACGGAAGATTAACTAATTTTAAAGGATTTGAATTAATGGCAGGATATTCTCTTGGTAAAAAAATGAACTTAAAAATAAGATGTTTTAAAGTAGATCAAATTAAATCTCTTACTACTGTTAAAGAAAATGGAAATCGAATTCGAATTGATTTTAATATCGGATTCTAAAAATTCATTACAACTCCAAAACTTTGTGGAGTAAATTGTAAATCCCAAGCTATTTTTTTTGCTTTCCGTTTGTCATTATATTTCTCGTCGTATTTTCTATCTAAATATTTATCTATTGCTTCCACAATAAAAATACTTAAAGCTGTAGAAAAAACTACATCAGAAACCCAATGAAAACGATCTACAATTCTGGCAAAACCAGGTATAGAACCTACTGTGTATAAACCTGCTTTTATCCAAGGATTATCGAAATGTTTTGCAAGAATATAGGCATTTGTAAAACCTAACATTACGTGTCCTGAAGGAAAAGAATCGTAATTAAAAACTCTATCAAAATGCAACGGATCAAATGTACTTTTACCAACATTTGCTTTTGGTCTTGCACGACCAATAAGTCTTTTAGATACTTGTTGTAATAAACCAGAAGCTGAAGCTGAAGAAATTAATAAAACTCCTGTTCTTCTTAATTTTGGATTTTTAGTTAACAAACCCGTTACATAAACAGCGCCTGTTAGCATAAAATTATTGTTAGGACTTCCATATTCATTTCCATAATCTGCTAACCAACGAGGAACATTTCCCCTCCAGTTGTTTGCCCAATTATCAATATGATCATCAACCAAATACAAAGCTGAAGTTCCTGCAGCAACATATCCTAAATTAGCAAATTGATTACTTTTCCAATGTAAAGGTCTGCTATAAGCATAGCCCATTCCTCCTGCCATGTTACCTAAATCATAGGTAAGTGCTTGCCATAAATTTCTATCTTTTTTAAAATCGATAGAAATTTTCTGATTTTGATGAAGAGTTTTCGTTTGCGTTTGAGTCTGACTTTGAGTCATAAAAAACGCAAAAAGAAACATTAAAGAAAATAGACTTTTTTTCATTTTTCTTATAATTAGTTTAAAAAACTAGAAACTTCAGCGTAAAATTGCTTCGGATTTTCGGCATGCAACCAATGACCTGCATTATTTATTTCAACAATTTTAGAATTCGGAAAATGCGCTTCTATAATTGACTCTTCGTTTTGAGTAATATAATCAGATTTAGAACCTTTTAAAAACAATGTTTCATTCTCAAAAACTGTAAAAGAAGGTAAAGCATCTCCAACTTCCGGGTTGTTTTCTGTTAACGATTCTAAGTTAAATCTGTAATCTAATTGTCCTTTTTCTTTCCAATAAACATTCTTCAACAAAAACTGACGAACACCTAAATCTGGAATTAACTCAGATAGTTTTTTATCAACCAAAGTTCTAGTATTCTGAACAGAAAAATCGATAGAATTTAAACCTGCTAAAATTGCATTATGATGTGGTTGATACATTCTTGGAGAAATATCTACAATAATTAGTTTTTCTACCAATTCAGGATACGTTACAGCAAATAACATTGCTGTTTTCCCTCCCATAGAATGCCCAATTAAATAAACTTTTTCTAATTGATGATACTCAATATAATTGTGTAAATCTTCAACTAAAACTTCATAATTAAATTCATCTTCATGAAAACTACGTCCGTGATTTCGTTGGTCTATTAAATGAACTTCATAATTTTCCGAAAACTGATTCCCTAAAGATTTCCAATTATCAGACATTCCAAAATATCCATGTAATATTAAAAGAGGTTTTCCCTCTCCTTTTATTGTTGAATGTAAAATTTTATTAGACATTTAGATTATTAGAATTTTGGATTATTAGATTTCTCAATCGCTTAAAAAAGCTCATTTCGAAATGACAACTGTGACTGAATATTGTTAATTTCACCACATAGAAACATAGAAAACATAGTTTTGTTGTGGACTGAAACTGAAAACTGCTACTGCTTACTGAAAACTATTTTAAACGATGCAAATACATATTCACAACATTCTCTAAACCTAAATACAAACTTTCAGCAATAAGTGCGTGTCCGATAGAAACTTCAGCCAAATTAGGAATATTCTCTTTAAAGAATTTAATGTTTTCTAAACTTAAATCATGACCTGCATTAATACCTAAACCTAATTCATGAGCTAAAATTGCAGCTTCAGTATATGGTTTTACTGCATTTTTGTTACCTAAATCGAATTGTGTAGCAAAATCTTCTGTATACAATTCAATTCTATCTGCTCCTGTTTTTGCAGCAGCTTCTATCAACTTTGCATCAGTATCAATAAAAATTGAAGTTCTAATTCCGTTTTGTTGAAATTCCTTAATTACTTCTTGTAAAAAAGATTGGTGAGTAATTGTGTCCCATCCAGCATTAGACGTAATTGCATTTACAGCATCTGGCACCAAAGTAACTTGTGTTGGCTTAACTTCTAAAACCAAATCCATAAAAGATTTAATAGGATTTCCTTCAATATTATATTCTGTTATTACAATATTTTTTAAATCTCTTGCGTCTTGATAACGAATATGTCTTTCATCTGGTCTTGGGTGAATTGTGATTCCCTGGGCACCAAATTCTTCAATATCACTTGCAACTTTTAATAAATTAGGTACGTTTCCGCCACGAGAATTTCTTAAAGTTGCTATTTTATTAATATTTACACTTAACTTTGTCATTGTCTAAAATTAGGCTGCAAATATAATTTATTAAATCATTTTATCCTATATTCGTAAAGCATGAATATGAATGAATACATATTAGAAGAAATAAAACCACTTCGATTAAAAGATCTAGTAAAAAGAGCTCAAAAAGTGTTTAAAAACTATCCTATTACCCATTTTCCGGTAATTGAGGATAATAAACTACTTGGTTCTTTTGCTGAAGAAGATATTCAAACAATAGAAAACAAAGAAGATGAATTAATTGGTTATGCGCATTTATTAAATTCATTTTTTGCAGATGAAAAAGCAACTGTTTTAGAATTGTTAAAGATTTTTGCTGATAATGACACCAACATCATTCCTATTTTAAATGAGCATAAAGATTACATTGGTTATTTTGATTTACGCGATGTTTTAGATGTTTTTTCTACAAGTCCTTTTATGATTGAAGAAAGTGAAACTTTAATTATAGAAAAAATAAGAAATGATTATTCTATGAGTCAAGTTGTTCAAATTATAGAATCTAATGGAGGAGAGTTATTAGGCTTGTATATTTCAGAAAAAAAAGCAGATATTATTCAAGTTACGATAAAAGTGATTTCGGATGAAATAAACGAAATCATGCAAACTTTTAGAAGATATGATTATAAAATTATATCTATGCATGAGAATGATATTTATTTAGAAGATTTAAAAAATAGATCTGAATATTTACAGAAATATTTAGAAATGTAAACTTCCTAGAGGTTTTAAGTAAAACATTATATATTGAAAAAAGCAGCAATTTACGGTCAATCTTACGCAATTTCATCAGAAAAGGAAATTAAAACTTTATTAGACGTTTTAGAAAAAAATAAGATTGATTTCTACATAGAAAGTGAATTTTATAATCTTTTAGTAAAAAGTAACGCTTTAGAAGACATCTATAAATCATTTGTTAGTTTTAATGATTTAGATAGTTCTTTCGATATTATGTTTACAATTGGTGGAGATGGAACTTTTTTACGTTCTGTAACACATATTAGAGATTTAGATATTCCTATTTTAGGGATAAATACAGGAAGATTAGGTTTTTTAGCCATTGTGGCCAAAGATGTTATAGAAGAAAGTATTGAATTAGTTATTAATGGCGATTTTACAATTCAAGAAAGAACCCTTATATCTGTAAGAACAGAACCAAAAACTAAAGATTTTTCTGAGTTAAACTTTGCTTTAAACGAAGTTACTATTGCAAAGAAAAATACAACTTCTATGATTGGTGTAAAAACCAATTTAAACGGAGAATACCTTACCAACTATTGGGCAGATGGTTTAATTATTGCAACTCCCACAGGATCTACAGGTTATTCTTTAAGTTGTAATGGCCCTGTTATTTTACCCGATTCAAAAAACCTAGTGATAACACCAATTGCTCCTCATAACTTAAATGCAAGACCAATGGTAATTTCTGATGAAACTAAAATAGAGTTAGCGGTAGATTCTAGAGAAAAAAGTTTCTTAATCTCTTTAGACTCAAGAGTTACTACTGTACCTAAAGAAACTAAAATTTTTATCGAAAAGACCGATTTTACAATTAAAAGCATTTTACCGAAGAACCAATCATTTTTAAAGACATTAAGAAGTAAATTATTGTGGGGAGAAGACATTAGAAACAAAACTAATCTTTAAACTATTTCTTGCAATATTTATTAAAAAAAGTTGTTATTCAAAAAAGACTGATTATTAACTTTATAAAGCAAATTGAAATTTCTATATTTGCTCGCTATTTTTAGAATGAAAAAAAATATACTATTTTTTGTATTTGCAAGTTTCACCTCAATCTTATTGGGGCAACTTCATGAAGTTGGGATCTCTTTGGGTGGCTCAAACTATGTAGGTGATATTGGAGCAAATAATTATTTTTCTCCAAACAAACCAGCAGGAGCTGTTTTTTACAAATACAATTGGAATCCTAGAATTGCATTAAGAGCAACTTATAGCTACTTACCAATATCTGGAAATGACTTAGATGCAGATACAGCTTTTAGAAAAAATAGAGCAATTAACTTTTCAAATACAATTAATGAAATTGCTGTAGGATTTGAGTATAATTTTTATGAGTATGATTTATCTTCAGATGATAAAAATTGGACTCCTTACTTACTTTTTGAATTAGTTGGTTTTAATTATACAAACGTAAAATCTCATTCTGCTTCAGGGCAATTAGTTAAAGGAAATAAAACTTCATATGCTATTCCTTTCGGAATTGGATATAAGTCTAAATTATATGGTACTTTAGCCTTCGCTATTGAAGCAAAATTTAGATATACTTTTGAAGACGATTTAGACTTTACAAATAACGAAACACCTAATGTAAATTTAGAAGGTATAGGAAATGATTGGTATATGTTTACCGGTTTTTCTTTAATTTACACTTTTGGTAGACCAGCTTGTTACACAAACGGATTATAAATATTATGGACAAAAAACTACTTATCGATTTACAAAGAACCCCTAAGCATGTTGCTATTATTATGGATGGTAATGGGCGTTGGGCAAAAGGTAAAGGGATGAATAGAATTTTTGGACACAGAAACGCATTAACAGCTGTAAGAGAATCTGTTAAAGCAGCATCACAAGTAAATGTTGAAGCAGTTACTTTATATGCTTTTTCTACAGAAAATTGGAATCGACCTAAACTAGAAGTAGATGCTTTAATGAGTTTACTTATTAATTCTTTGAAAAAAGAATTACCCGATTTTATGAAAAACGGTGTAAAAGTTAATTCTATTGGAGCTATTGAAACTTTACCAAAAAAGGCTCAAAAGGTTTTAGCTGATGTTATATCTCAAACAAAAAACAATACAAAAATTGTTTTAACTTTTGCTTTAAGTTATGGCTCTAGGGAAGAAATTGTTAACACTATTAAAAAGATATCTAAAAAAGTTGTTAATAAAGAGCTAAATATAGAAGAAATTGATGAAAATACTATAAATAACCATTTATATACGTTTAATTTGCCCGACGTTGATTTAATGATAAGAACTAGTGGAGAACAACGCATTAGTAATTTCTTATTATGGCAAATGGCATATGCCGAATTATATTTTACAAATATACTTTGGCCAGATTTTAGAGAAGAGCATTTTTATGATGCAATTATAGATTATCAGAATAGAGAACGAAGATTTGGAAAAACAAGCGAACAAATTACAGAATAAATTTTTTATGAAATTATTTTCTGCTACAATAATGTTAATAGCATTATTTTTCAATTTTAGTGCAACTGCACAAACACAAAAAGATAGTTTATCAATTGTAAAAAAAGATACTATTCCTGTCAATAACGCTTCCTTTGAAAAAGGTAAAGAATATATTCTAGGAGGGATTACTGTTACTGGTTTAAAGAAATTTAGCGAAGAAACTGTTCGTGTTTTTACAGGATTAAGAAACGGACAACTTATAAAACTTCCAGGAGACAAACTTACAAGTGCTATAAAAAAGCTTTACGAAAGTAAACAGTTTAGCAACGTAGACGTTTATCTTGCAAGATTAGATAACAACACTGTATACCTACTATTTGATGTATTAGAATTACCTCAGTTAAACAACATAAAACTTACAGGAATTAAAAAAGGTAAGGCAAAAGAACTTATAAAAGATGCTGAATTAAAAACGGGTGCAATGGTTACAGACAACCTTATTGTTACTACAAAAAACTACTTCACAAAAAAATATACAGATAAAGGTTTCCTTAAAACCAAAGTTAGTTTAGATGTTAAAAGCGACACATCAGACGTTAACATCGTTAATATGGCTATTTTTATTGACAAAGGTGCCAAAATTAAAATTAAAGACATAATTTTTACAGGTAACAAAGCGCTTTCAGGGAAAAAACTGAGAAAGGCGATGAAGAATACCAAAGAAAAATTTATGGGTCGTTTTTGGAAAGGATCAAAATATATAGAAGAAGATTACCAAGAAGATTTAGAAAGCATTTTAGATATTTATAGTAGATTAGGTTATAGAGATGCTCGTATTCTCAGTGATGGAATTTCTTGGAATGATGATAATACAATCAACATTAATTTAGATTTAGAAGAAGGAAGACAATACCGATTTTCTGAAATATTATTTGTTGGTAATAAAGAATACTCAGACGAACAACTTCAAAGATATTTAAAAATTGAAAAAGGAGATGTTTACAATGCTGCTGTTTTAAAAGAACGTGTTAAAGGAGATGGAAGCCCTACTTCTCAAGATATTTCTACATTATACCAAGATAACGGATTCTTATTTTCTTCTGTAGATGCAATTGAAACTAGAGTTAAAAATGATTCTATTACTGTAGAAATTAGAGTAAGAGAAGATGAAAAAGCGCGTATAAAGAAGGTAACTGTTTCTGGTAATGAAAAAACAAATGACCATGTTCTTTTTAGAGAATTAAGAGTTAAGCCAGGTGATTTATTTAGTAGAAGTGCAATTATTAGATCTATTAGAGAAATTGGTCAATTAGGTTTCTTTGACACAAATGTAACGCCAGACGTTATTCCTGATTATCAAAATAAAACTGCAGATATCGATTTTACAGTTGTAGAAAAAGGTGGAAGTCAGATAGAACTACAAGGTGGTTATGGTGGTGGATCTTTCATTGGTACTTTAGGTTTATCTTTTAATAACTTCTCAATCAAAAATATTTTTAATAAAGAAGCATACAAACCATTACCTATGGGAGATGGTCAAACCTTATCTTTAAGATTACAAACAAGTAGAACATATAGTACATATAGCTTTTCATTTACAGAACCTTGGTTAGGAGGTAAAAAACCAAAATCATTATCTTTTTCTGTATATTCTTCTAATCAATATCAATTAGATTATACAACTTATGATGTTGATAAAAGTAAAAGCTTAAGTATTATTGGAGCTTCTGTAGGTCTTGGAGAACGTTTACAATGGCCCGATGATTATTTTCAATTATCACAAACAATAGGTTATCAAGCTTTAAAATCTAATGATTATAGTTTTGGATTAGCTGGTTTGAACTTAAATAACGGAACCTTAAATAATTTATCTTACAACATTTCTTTATCAAGAAATTCTGCAGGACCAAGTTTAATTTTCCCAACTTATGGTTCAGAATTTTCTATAGGTGCTAAAGCAACTTTTCCATATTCTTTATTGAGTGATAAAGACTATTCTGATCCAGATTTAGATGCTACAGAAAAATATAAATGGTTAGAATACTATAAATTGAATTTTAAAGGAAAATGGTATACTGCTTTTACTGACAAATTAGTTTTAATGACTAATGCAGAATTAGGATACTTAGGACATTATAATAGTGAACTTGGTGACACACCAGTTGAACGCTATTTTGTTGGAGGTGATGGTATTGCTGCATATCAATTAGATGGTAGAGAAACAGTAGGATTAAGAGGTTACGAAAATAGTGGATTATCATCTACATATGGAGGAACAATGTATAACAAATTTCAGCTTGAACTTCGTTATTCTATCACTGATGCTCCTTCAGCATCTATCTACACATTAGGTTTTTTAGAAGCTGGTAATTCTTATGACAATTTTAACGAATATAACCCGTTTGACTTAAAACGTTCAGCTGGAGTTGGTGTAAGAATCTTTATGCCTGCATTTGGTTTATTAGGTATAGATTTCGCACATGGTTTTGATCCTTTACCTGGACAAACTGTTAAATCTGGTTGGCAAACACACTTTATTATTGGAAAACAATTCTAAAAAAACTGTAACACTGTAAGGAAAAAGTTTTTTTGGCACGGTTTTTTCTAAATACATTATACAAATGAAAAAAATATTTTTATTAGTCGTTCTTTTATTTAGTGTTACTTTTTCTTGGTCGCAAAGAAATCAAATAATTGCTTATATAGATATGGAGTATATTCTAGAAAATGTTCCAGAATATCTTGAAGCTCAAAACACTCTTGATGCAAAAATTGCAAAGTGGAGAAAAAAATTAGATGATCAAGGAAGACATATAGAAATTTTAAAAACAGATTTAGCAAACGAAAAAGCGATTCTAACAAAAGATTTAATTGAAGAAAAAGAAGAAGAGATTAATTTAAAACAAGTAGAATTAAGAAGACTTGAATCTTTATACTTTGGACCTAAGGGAGATATGTTTTCAGTGAGAAAACAATTGGTAAAGCCAATTCAGGATCAAGTTTACAATGCTATTCAAAGTATTTCTAAAAGAAAAAAATATGATTTCGTTTTTGATAAATCTAGTGACTTAGTCATGCTTTTTTCAAATAAAAAATACGATATTAGCGACCTTGTTTTAGCAACTATAGATCGTACACGATTAGTAGATAGTAAAAAGAAGAAAAAGAGCGAGAAGAATAATAAAAAAGTTATTCCTAAAAAAGAATTAACAAGTAAGCAAAAAGAAGTAGTTACTAAAAAAGAAGATGCTAAAGCAAAGAAAATTGCTGCTGCTGAAGCAAAAAAGAAACTAATAGCAGAAAAAAGAGAAGCATTATTAAAAAAACGTGAAGCAGCTAGACAACTTTTACGTGATAAAAAAGAAGCTTTAAGAAAGAAAAAAGAACAAGAACAAAAAGACAAGAATAATAATTAAATCAAAACAAGAATGAAAAATTTTAAAACGTTACTATTAATTGCTGTATTTACTCTAGGAGTAGCTGGTGTTTCAAATGCACAAAAAGTAGGTCATATAGACTTCGAAAAATTAGTGTCAGAAATGCCACAAACAAAAACATTAAAATCTAATATGGAAAAGCTTGGTAAAACTTACCAAGATGATATAGAAGGTATGGGAAAGAAGATTGAAGCTACACAGAAAAAATATATGGCTGAATCTAAAACTCAAACAAATCAAACGAACGAGGCAAGAGCTAAAGAACTTCAAATTGAAGCAGGGAAATTAGAACAATTAAGAAAAACTGCTTACCAAGACATGCAAAACAGACAAAACGCTGGTTTACAGCCTATTATTGAGAAAGCTCAAAAAGCTATCGAAGATGTAGCAGCTACTAAAGGTATTTTATATGTATTAGATGCTTCTGTAGGTAAAGGTTTATTAGTGAAAAAAGGTGAAGACATTTACAATGCTGTAAAAACTAAATTAGGTTTTTAAGATTACTACTTAATAATAAAACTAAAACCTACTGAAATTCAGTAGGTTTTTTTATTTTTACAATATATGGTAAAACTCAATAAATTTCCTATAGGTATATTCGACTCTGGTGTTGGTGGAACCTCTATTTGGAAAGAAATTAACGCACTTTTACCATTAGAGAATACTATTTACTTATCAGATAGTAAAAATGCTCCTTATGGGGATAAGAGCAAACACGCAATCATAAATTTAGCTATTAAAAATACTGAATTTTTACTAAAACAAAATTGTAAAATTATTGTAGTTGCCTGTAATACTGCAACTACAAATGCTATTAAAGTTTTAAGAGAAAATTACGATGTTCCTTTTATAGGAATAGAACCTGCTATTAAACCTGCTGCATTGCAAACTAAAACCAATACAATTGGTATACTTGCCACTGAAGGTACATTAAATAGCGAATTATTTGAAAAAACTTCAAGTTCTATCAATCAAAAAATTATAAGAAAGGAAATTATTGGTAAAGGTTTAGTTGAACTTATTGAAAAAGGAAAATTATATTCTGATGAAATGACAAAACTGCTTTCGTCATATATTAAACCTTTAATAAAAGCAGATGTAGATTGTTTAGTTTTAGGTTGTACTCATTACCCATACTTAATTCCACAAATTAGAAAACTAGTTGGAGATAGAATGCAAATTATAGATTCGGGTGAAGCTGTTGCAAAACAAACTAAGGCAATTTTAAAGAAGCATCAATTGATCAACAATACAAAAGAAAATAGTACGCATCAATTTTATATCAACAAAGACAGAAAAGTATTACAAATGTTAATTTCAAATACTAATAACAAAGTAGAAATTATAGAAGAAAGTTTTTAAAAACCTCCAAAAACAGAATTGATATTAGGACAAGCTGCTCCCCTTTGCTTTCTAGTCCATAAATTAATACCTACAGAAATTTGATGAAATCCTGAGCTTGTTAATACGGTATCATTCATCTGATTAGTGTAAGTATATGAAAACATAAGGTTATCATAGTTTAAACCTATTATTGGTGATATAAACTGAGCATTATCAATAGCATTTGTATCAAAACTTTTTCTATAAGACAATGCCGCCCAAATTTGAGTTTCTGAAAAAGTTTTATATGCTTTAATATTAAAGTCAGCTATTCTTTGACCAGTACTTTCTCTTAACTGAACCATTAAAGAAGGTTCTAACTGAATGTAATTGTCTTCACCATAATAATACCCTGCTGAGAAAATATAGTTTCTTAAATCTAAAGGTTCTTGAACATTTAAATTATTTTTTGCAGTAAGTAATAAATTTTTTACTGTAAAATAAGAAGAAAAACCTCCTTTGTGGTAAGCAACACTAAAATCTGCATTATAATAACTTGTACTTTGTATAATTGCTGCAACATCATCATTACCAAAAGATCTTTGATCTGCTTGATTTTGAACAAAAGTAAATCCCAAACCAAAAGAAAGTTGCTCAAAAAGACGACCATCACTTAATGGTAAATGATAAGAATATGTACCTTGAACACCTTTTTGTGAATGATAACCGTTTTTATCATTAAATAAGATAAAACCATAACCCGCTTTAGATTCTTCACTGAATTTTGTATGAAAACTTAATGTTTGCAAAGCAGGTGCATCTGGTATACCAGCCCACTGTTGTCTTGCAGTCATACGAAGTTTACTTGAGTTACCTATACCTGCTGCAGATGGATGTACCAAAAACACATTATCAGATAAATAATCTTGATATATAGGTAAAGTTTCTTGAGAATAATTTTTAAAAGAAAAAAATAAAACACAGAAAAAACAGAATCGAACGTAATTTAACTTCATTAAAGTGATATTATTTTTAAGGTCATCAAATATATCGTTTTTCTTATAATAAATACTTTGCATCTTAAAGATTTAACATTGTATTTAAACAATTTTTATATGATTTTATTGCTTTCTTTATAAAATAGAAAGTAAATAATAATAAAACGTAAGAAATGTAACTAGTGACAAGAAGTATTATTAGAGACAATATCAACAACAGGAACTGGTGAAATATATGGAATACCTAAACCTAACCCTCTTAAAATAAATAGAATACCAATAATAACAACAACAATCGGTATCATTTTTTGAATATTTTTTCTTAGAGATCCTTTGGTGAAATTCCCCAAATAAACAACTGCAGTCATTAAAGGAATTGTACCTAAACCAAATATGAACATATATAAGCTACCTAAAAAAGCGTTTGTAGTTGCTAATGCTCCAAAAACAGCCATATAAACTAATCCACAAGGTAAAAAACCATTTAAAAAACCAATGGTAAAAAAAGTATCATTTCTTTTCTTTTTTAGTTCTTTTCCAAGTGCATTTTTTACTTTAGAAATAATCCTTGTAATATTTTTTGAGAAATTTACTTTAGAAAAAAAAGTTGGAAAAATAACTACAATAATCATACTAATACCAACTACAATAGATAATTGCTGTTGAAACCCAAAGAAATAAAAACCTTTTCCTAAAAACCCAAATAATAATCCAATTAAACTGTAGCTAAACAATCTTCCTAAATGATAGCTTAAAATTTGAAAAAGACCTTTAGTTTTGTTTTGTCTATCAATTGGCAACATAAATGCTATAGGACCACACATACCAACACAGTGAAAGCTTCCTAATAAACCAAATATAATTGCCGATAGAAACATTATAGATTCAATTCTTTTTTAAATAAATATGGTGTATTTTTATAGCTCCATGAAACAGTAATGTTCCATCGACCATCTAATAAACGTTTCTCAGGCACGAGCAAATATGTATTAGAGATTGAAATTGGTATTTCAAAATCTAATTGTTTATTAGACGGTCTATATAGGAACACTTTACCTTCAATTTCTTTTGGATTGAAATTTGATGGAAATAGTACTTGTAAACCTTCTAGTGTATTAATTAATGTTATTTTTTCTTTCAACTTAAATGCGTTTTGTGTCGCATCTATTTGTTTTTGAAATGCTAATTCTTTTTGATAGTATTTTTCTGTTACCAAATCATGTTTAAATCTTTTATCTGTACTCATCGTTATTACGAAATACATAATAAAACTCATAAAAGCAATGATTGAAATTACAATTCCTGTTCCCCAGTTAAATTTCATAATCTTAATTATTTATAACTTCTTGGTCCAAGAAAGTTAGTTATTGTTGTTTCAATTAATTTATCACCACTATAAACACCTATTTCTAGCTTATCTTTATCACCTTTTAATGCAGAAGCATTTAACTCTATAAATAAAGTACCTTCAGCTAAACCTTGTTTAGGCACAATAAAATCGTGATTAGAAACTAATTTTATAGTTCCTTTATGTGATAATAATTTATAGCTAACATCATTTATATCCTTTGTTGTTTTATTAATTACTTTAAAAGTATATACATTACTAATAATATTATTGTCTTTATGTTGATACAATTGACCTGGTAATCTTAAAATTGTAGCTTCAACATCGTTTCTTAAAAACAACATTCCTATTAAAATACCTATTAAAATTAATAAGACTGCAGAATAACCTTTAATTCTTGCATTTAACTTAAATGGAATCTTTTTAGCAATACTATCTTCACTCGCATACCTAATTAATCCTTTTGGTAAGCCAACACTCTCCATCATATGATCGCACTCATCAATACAAGCTGTACAATTTACACACTCTAACTGTGTACCATTTCTGATATCAATATTTGTTGGGCAAACAACAACACATTGTTTACAATCTATACAATCTCCTTTTCCAACTTCAGCTCTGTCTTCATTTTTTCTGAATTTCGCCCTTCCTTTCTCACCTTCTCCACGTACATAATCATAAGCTACATTAATCGTTTTATTATCTAATAAAACTCCTTGTAACCTACCATAAGGACAAGCTATAATACATACTTGTTCTCTAAACCATGCAAAAATAAAATAGAAAACACACGTAAATATTGTTAATGAAATAAGTGTACTAACATTATCTAAAGGATCTCCAGTGATGTAACTAATTAATGTATCTCCACCAATTAAATAAGCTAAAAACACATTTGCAATGACGAAAGAAATTATAAAGAAAATAATCCATTTCAGAACTCTTTTTCTAATTTTTTCTGCATTCCAAGGTTGTTTACTTAAACGAATTTGTTTTCCTCTATCTCCATCGATCCAATATTCTATTTTTCTAAAAACCATTTCTAGAAAGATGGTTTGTGGACAAATCCATCCGCAGAAAATACGACCAAAAACTACGGTAAAAAGAATGATAAACACCACTCCAATTATCAATGAAACAACTAATAAATGAAAGTCTTGTGGCCAAAAAGGAAATCCGAAAATATTAAACTTACGTTCTAAAACATTAAATAGTAAAAATTGATTTCCGTTAATTTTTATAAATGGAGCTGAAAGTAAGATTATGAGCAAAAAATAGCTAACATACGACCTGTACTTATAAAAAATTCCACTCGGTTTTTTAGGAAAAACCCAAGAACGTTTACCAGATTTATCAATCGTACCGATACTATCTCTAAATTTCTCGTTTTCAGGAGTTTCCATAACTACACGAATTAACTTTCTCTACTTATTTAGTTGCTTCTTCTACTACCCACTTTTCTCCTTGTGCTGCTTTTCCATTTGCAGGTGTAGTTCCTTGTAAAGAAATCACATAACTTGCTACCTTAGCCATATCTGCAGCTTTTAAGGTTTTATTCCAAGCAATCATTCCTTTACCGTCTCTACCTCCATTAGAGATAGTTGTAAAAACATTTTTCACTCCTCCTCCTAATATCCAGAATTCATCTGTTAAATTAGGACCAATAGATCCACCACCATCTGCAAGGTGACAAGATGCACAGTTTAATTTAAAAATAGCTTTACCTCTCCCTAAATCTTTAGCATCTGTTAATAAAGTTACATTATCTGCAGTGATTAAATCTGTAGCAGTTGATTTGTATTTTTTTAATGATGCTTTTGCTTCAGCAACTTCTTTATTATACTCTACTATTTGAGTATCCCCGTCTAAAACATGGAATCTTACTAAATAAACTACAGCAAAAACAATTGTTGCATAAAACATATATACCCACCAAGGTGGTAAATTATTATCTAACTCCTGAATTCCGTCATAATTATGATCTAAAATTATTTCCTCTTCTTCGTCAATATCTTTAGTATCTGTCCAAGAATGTATTAATTTCTTAATCCATGCATTACCTTCTTCAGGAACAATACCTAGTTTTTCATTTTGAAGTTCAGTTGCTTTACTAATGGCAATTACATTTACCATTTCTTTTAAAACAACTACCAAAATAAAACCAATTAGAGCTACCCAAACTAACGGGTTCTCATAAATATCTAATGGGTTTTCGTACACCATAAACGACTTTGCAAGCGCTAAAAACGTAACAATTACAAAAATTACATATATCGTAGATTGAAAATATTTTTTCATATTATTTCGTTTTAATTATCTAATGGTAAATTACTTACTGTATTAATATATTCTTTTTTAGCTGTAACAACCCAGAAAAATAAGCCTACAAAAAAGGTAAAGAAAATGATTAATGATATTAAAGGATATATTTCTATACCAGTAATAGTCTCAAGATGACCTTTGATAAATTTAAACATAGTCTTAGTTTTTAGTTGTTTTTTGTTCGTCTTTAACTTTTATATCAGTTCCTAAACGTTGGATATAAGCAATTACAGCTACAATTTCTCTGTTCTTCATTTCTATAAAAACTTCTCCGTTTTCTTCAGCATATTTTTTATCAGCTTCATAATTTTTTGCAAAATCAGGATCTGCATATAAATTTTGCTCAATTTTAGTTCCTTGATCTAACATATGCTGTTGTGCATTTGCAATTTCATCTTCAGTATATGGTACACCTAAAGTAACCATCACTTCCATTTTTGTTTCAATGTCAGATTTATCAAGTTCATCTCTAACTAACCATTTATAAGATGGCATAATAGAACCTGGCGAAGTACTTTGTGGATCGTACATGTGGTTTAAATGCCAGCTATCATTATATTTTTGACCAATTCTATGTAAATCTGGACCTGTACGTTTAGATCCCCATAAAAATGGATGATCATATACAAACTCACCTGCTTTAGAATATTCTCCATAACGCTCAACCTCACTTCTAAAAGGTCTTACCATTTGAGAGTGACAACCAACACAACCTTCTCTAATATAAATATCACGTCCTTCTAATTCTAAAGGAGTATAAGGTTTTACACTACTAATTGTTGGAATATTAGATTTTACCAATAATGTTGGAATAATCTGAACCGCTCCTCCAATTAAGATTGCAATAGTTGCATAAATTGTTAATTTAATTGGTTTTCTTTCTAACCAAGTATGCCATCCTTCACCTTTAGTTCTGTGTTCAGAAACTTTTGTTAATGCTGCAGCTTCTGCTAAATCATCTGTTACAGCAGTTCCTGATCTAACTGTTCTAATAACATTATATAACATTACGAATGCTCCTAGAATAAATAAAGTACCTCCAATTGCACGCATCCAATACATTGGTATAATTTCGTTTACAGTTTCTAAGAAGTTACCATAAGTTAAAGATCCATCAGGATTAAATTGTTTCCACATAGAAGCTTGTACAAAACCTGCTACATACATTGGTAATGTGTACATTATAATACCTAAAGTACCAATCCAGAAATGGAAATTTGCTAATGCTAAAGAGTGTAATTTTGTTTTAAACATTCTTGGTACTAACCAATACAACATTCCAAACGTAAAGAATCCGTTCCAAGCTAATGCACCAACGTGAACGTGGGCAATAATCCAATCACTAAAGTGAGCAATTGCATTTACATTTTTTAAAGATAACATTGGTCCTTCAAAAGTAGCCATACCATAACCTGTAATTGCAACTACCATAAATTTTAAAACAGGATCTGTTCTAACTTTATCCCAAGCTCCACGCAAGGTTAACAATCCATTTATCATACCACCCCAAGATGGAGCAATTAACATAATAGAAAATGCAACTCCTAAATTCTGAGCCCATTCTGGTAAAGCTGTATATAATAAATGGTGTGGTCCTGCCCAAATGTATAAGAAAATTAATGACCAAAAGTGTACTATAGATAATCTATAAGAATATACTGGTCTGTTTGCTGCTTTAGGAACAAAATAATACATTAAACCTAAAAATGGAGTTGTTAAGAAAAATGCCACAGCATTATGCCCATACCACCATTGCACAAGAGCATCTTGCACACCTGCATAAACAGAATAAGATTTTAAGAAACCAACTGGTAATGCTAAACTATTAAATATATGAAGTACAGCTACGGTTACAAATGTTGCTAAATAAAACCAAATTGCTACATATAAATGACGTTGTCTTCTTTGTAAGATCGTCCAAATCATATTTACACCAAAAGCAACCCAAACAAGTGCAATTGCAATATCTATTGGCCATTCTAACTCTGCATATTCTTTAGATGATGTATATCCTAAAGGTAAAGTAATAGCTGCAGCAACAATAATTAATTGCCAACCCCAAAAATTGAAGTTACTTAAAAAGTTACTTGCCATTCTCGCTTTTAACAATCGTTGAAGAGAATAATAAACTCCTGCAAAAATTGCATTTCCTACAAAGGCAAAAATTACAGCATTTGTATGTAAAGGTCTTAAACGTCCAAAACTTAACCAAGGAATTCCGTCTGTAAGGTTAGGGAATAAAAACAAAAAAGCTAAGAGTAAACCTACTGACATACCTACTATTCCCCATAGTAGTGTTGCGTAGATAAAATTCTTAACGATTTTATTATCGTAATAAAACTGTTGCATCTCCATAAATTAAATATTTAGTCTTTAGTTGATTTTTCTTTTTTCTCTTTCACCAATTCATCATCAAACAGCATGCGAACTGATGGCGTATATGAATCATCAAATTGCCCAGTTCTTACTGAATAAATAAATGCGATAAAAAATAAGATTGCCACTATTATACTAATAGTTAGTAGTAGGTATATTACGCTCATATCTTGCCTGATAATTGATTTTTCAAAAATACTATTGGAAAATTACCTAAAACATGACATTTATCATGTTTTAAATATCGCCTTGGTATTATTTTAAATTGTCATTGAGAACAATTGTGTTTTTGGTTTGTTTTTTAATAAATGAACATCAAAAGCCATACAAATGTTTCTTACATAAGGCCTTGCGCTTTCTGGTATTGATAATGATTTTGATTTTACATCAATTTTAACCAATCCATCTTGCTCCATTTCGCTTAACAATGCTAAATGTGTTTCAATGTTTTTTATCTTCATTGTATCTTCTTCCCACGAAGTGGTAAAATGACACATAATATTTAAAATGTGTTTTCTGATAACTCTATCTTCTTCGGATAATAGATGTCCTCTAAAAATTGGAAGTACACCTTCATTTACAACTTTCTGATATTCTTTTACCGTTTTTACATTTTGAGCAAACGCATACCAAGAATCTGAAATTGCAGACATTCCCAAACCAACCATTAACTGCGTTTTATTGGCTGTATAACCCATAAAATTTCTGTGTAATGTTTTGTTGATGGTTGCTTCATACAAACTATCCGTTTTTAAAGCAAAATGATCCATACCAATTTCTACATAACCTAATTCAGCAAAAAGTTCTTTACCTATTTCGTAAAGCTCTCTTTTTTCATCATTCTTAGGTAAATCGTCCTCATTAAAACCTCTTTGACCAACACCTTTTACCCAAGGCACATGTGCATAACTGTAAAATGAAATTCTATCTGGTTGTAATTCTTTGGTTTTGTTGATGGTATAAATTACGTTTTCTTTTGTTTGAAAAGGCAAACCAAAAATTAAATCGTGACTTACAGAAGTATATCCAATTTCTCTAGACCATTTTGTAACTTGTTCTACTTCTGTAAAAGGTTGAATTCTATGAATTGCTTTTTGTACTTTTTCATTATAATCTTGCACACCAAAACTAACTCTTGTAAAACCACAATTAAACAACGTTTGTAATTGTTCTTTGGTTGTATTACTTGGATGACCTTCAAAACTAAATTCGGCTTCTGGATGTTTGTTTGACAGTGAAAAAATTCCATCCATTAAGTATTCTAAATTCTCTTTTGAGAAAAAAGTAGGAGTTCCTCCACCTAAATGTAATTCTTTAACAATCGGAGTTTCATCAACCAAAGCAACATACAATTTCCATTCTTTTAAAACCGTTTCAATATATTCTTCTTCAACTTCATGACGTTTTGTTATATGTTTATGACATGCACAAAAAGTACACAAACTTTCACAAAAAGGAAGGTGAATATAAATACTAATTCCTTCTGTAGAATTACTTTCTTTGAAAGATATTTGAAAAGATTGAATCCAGTCTTGTTTATCAATTCCTTCTTTATTCCAATAAGGTACCGTTGGATAACTCGTATATCTTGGTCCTGGAATATTATATTTTTGTACTAATGATTTTGTCATTTCTATTTTATTAAGAAAGCTCTAAAGCAATTTCTATCATTTCTTTAAAAGTCTGTTCTCTTTCGTCTGCAGTAGTTCTTTCTTTAGTAACTAAACTATCAGAAATAGTTAGAATAGACAATGCATTTACATTGTGTTTTGCAGCAACGGTATACAAACCTGCTGTTTCCATCTCTACACACAATACACCATAATCTGCCCATTTTTTATAACTTTCAAACTCATCAGCATAAAATTCATCAGAACTTAAGATTCCTCCAGCTTTTATAGAAATATTTTTCTCTTTTGCAACTTCAATTGCTTTTTGAAATAATTTAAAACTTGCTGTTGGTGCAAAATCTGCTCCGTTAAAACGAATTGTATTCAACCCAGAATTAGTTGAAGCTGCCATTGCTAAAACAATATCTCTAATTTTTACATCTTTTTGATAAGAACCTGCAGAACCAACTCTAATTAAGTTTTTTACTCCATAATCCACAATCAATTCTGTACAATAAATTAATGTTGATGGAATTCCCATCCCTGTACCTTGAACTGATATTTTATTTCCATTATAAGTCCCTGTAAAACCTAACATTCCACGAACATCATTGTATTGAACAATATCTTTTAGAAAAGTATCTGCAATCCATTTTGCTCTCATAGGATCTCCTGGTAGTAAAACTGTTTCTGCTATTTCTCCTTTTTTTGCTGCTATATGTACACTCATATTACTACTTTTTTTATCTTAAAATCTTATTCTAATATACGAAATTTTATATCAACTTAATTATCTGAAATGGCTTTTTTAACCCTTTTTACACTATCAGTTTTTGATAAAGTTAATCTCACAACACTATCTTCCATTGCTGTAAGATTATGAACTTCATGTGGTTTTAATGAAATTATATCTCCATCATTTAATTTCTCAAATTCATTGTTTACACCAAAATCAATACACCCTTTAATTACTTGAACAATAATTGCAAATGGTGCTTGGTGATCTTCCATTACTTGACCTTTTTTAAATACAATTCGTATTTCTTTAGAAAAATCTGTATCTAATAATAATGACAAAGCTGGTTTATCTGAATTGTATCTAATATTTTCTAAAAACGAAGCTACTTTCATAATGCTTATTTTATTTTTTTACCTAATATATTTGTAGAAATTGTTGTAAAAACCACTATACTTATAGAACTTAAAGGCATCAGGATCGCTGCTATTACTGGCTCTAACTGACCTGTTGTTGCAAAATACAACCCAACTACATTATAACACAAAGACAATATAAAACTATACTTAATTATTTGAATTGCTTTTTTTGATGCTTTTATGTAGGTTCCTATTTTATTAAATTCTGATGCATCTAAAATTCCATCACAAGCAGGAGAAAATACATTAATGTTTTCTGATAAAGCAATACCAACATCACTTTGAGCTAAAGCACCTGCATCATTTAAACCATCACCAATCATGGCAACTTTTTTATTATCTTTTTGAAGATTCGCAATGACTTCTAATTTATCTTCTGGTTTTTGATTAAAAAGCAAATCTGTACCTTCAGGTAAATTCTCTTCTAAATAGACTCTTTCACCTTCATTATCGCCAGAAACAACAGCTAAATTATAATCATTTTTCAAAGAATTAAATAATAGTTTTACTCCTTCTCTATATGAATTTTTAAATACAAACTTCCCTTTATACACATCATTAAAACTGATATAAACTGATGTATCTAAAGTAGATTTTTGATCATTATTTTTCACAAAAGATGATGAACCTAACTTTAAACTTGTGTCATTATAAGTTACTTGAATTCCTTTACCAACTAATTCATTATAATCTGAAAGAGTAAAAACTTCTACATCATCAAAAGTACTATACAAGGTCCTACTTAATGGATGATTAGAAGCTCTTAGCGAACTTTTCAATAAGCTTTTCTCTTCCTTATTTAATTGAATTCCATCATAAGAAATGGTATCTTCTTTATGAGTTGTTAGTGTTCCTGTTTTATCAAAAATAATAGTATCAATAGCTGCTAATTGTTCTACAACTGTTGCATTTTTTAAATAAAACTTCTTCTTACCAAAAATGCGTAACATATTACCCAAAGTAAAAGGTGCGGCCAATGCTATAGCGCATGGACATGCAATAATTAAAACTGCTGTAAAAACATTTAACGCCTTACTAGCATCAAAAAAAAACCAGAAAGTAGTTGAGGTAAAAGCAATTAACAAAACAACAATTGTAAAATTCTGACTTATAGTATCTGTAATCGTTTTAAAGTTAGATTTTTTATCTTTCTGAAACACATCATTACTCCATAACTGAGTTAAATAACTTTGAGAAACAGAAGCTAAAACCTCCATTTCTAGAATTCCTGAAAGTTGCTTTCCTCCAGCAAAAAGTTTATCACCAGATTTTTTTGCTACAGGTTCTGCTTCACCAGTAACAAAACTATAATCTATTTCTGCATTTCCGTTTATTAAAATTCCATCAACAGGAATTAATTCTTGATTTCTAATAAGTAACCTATCTCCTTTCTCAATGTCATAAATCTGTATATTTTCTTCTTGCTGATTTGAAGAAATTCGAGTAACAGCAATTGGAAAATAAGATTTATAATCTCGCTCAAAAGACAAGAAGTTATATGTTT
The DNA here is from genome assembly GCF_002163675.1 of Polaribacter sp. SA4-12. NCBI lineage: Bacteria > Pseudomonadati > Bacteroidota > Flavobacteriia > Flavobacteriales > Flavobacteriaceae > Polaribacter > Polaribacter sp. SA4-12. The sequence continues at coordinate 2,021,373 of NZ_CP019334.1, forward strand.
TTTGCTGAAAAAATTTACCCAATAATAAAAAGAAAACCAAACCAGTTAAACTATCGAAAAAGCCAGTTCCTAAATCAAAAATAATTTCTACAGTACTTCTTATAAATAACACAGCAATACCAAGTGCGATAGGAACATCTATATTTAATATTTTAGAACGTAAACCTTTATAAGCAGATATAAAGTAACTTTGTCCTGCATAAAAAACCACAGGAAGAGAAAAGGTAAACATCAGCCATCTAAAGATGTTTTTGTAGTTTTCAATCCAAAAACCATCAACTTGAAAGTATTCTGGAAATGACAAAAACATAACATTTCCAAAAGCAAAACCAGCAATTCCTAATTTGTAAATTAAGCTTCTATCAACTGCTTTTTTGCCACTATCATAATCTTCTAAACTAATATAAGGCTCATATCCTATAGAACTCATTAAAAGAACAATCTCTTTTAATGAAGTTTCATCAGAGTTATAAGTGATTCTTACTTTTTTCTTTGGAAAATCAACTTGAGATGATGATACTTTTGGGTTCAACTTATGTAAGTTTTCTAAAACCCAAATACAAGAACTACAGTGAATATGTGGAATATATAATGTTACAATTTGTGTGTTTCCATCATTAAAATCGAGCAGTTTATCTACAATATCTAAGTTGTCCAAGAAGTCATAATTTCCTTGAATTTCAGTAGGTATTGCCCCAGGATTATCCTCAAAATTGTAATAGCAAGTTAAGTCGTTATCCGAAAAAATCTCGTATACTGTTTTACAACCGTTACAACAGAATGATTTATCATCAAATTTAATTAAATTACCATCACAAGAATCACCACAGTGATAACATTGTGTAGATTTCATATTTACTCTTTTGCCTTTTACAAATTTACAATAAGAATCGCATTTTAAAATATGATATATATCACTTTTTTAATATCTTTGACCCCAAATATCACCAGTCATTATGAGTAAATGTGAGCAATGTATTATTCGTCAACTAAATTCTCTTAAACATTTAAGTAAAGAGGAAATAGTAAAGATGTCTAATTGTAAAACATCAAAAATTATTAAAAAAGGAGAAGCTATTTTTAACGAAGGAGAACGTTTAAAAGGTATCTTTTGTATTAAAGATGGTG